>JAVKTQ010000014.1 GCA_031460455.1 Sporomusaceae bacterium | reverse complement strand
GCTAGGGGGATCCACCCGTTCCCATACCGAACACGGCAGTTAAGCCCCTATACGCCGAAAGTACTTGGCTGGAAACGGCCTGGGAGGATAGGTAGGCGCCGGTTAGAAAACCCGCTCGTTCACAACGAGCGGGTTTTCCTATATATAAGATTAGGGCAGGATATGGGGCGCAATGATAGAAAGAATATGTATACATATTCGGAGGGGGTTAATCATGAGACCTGGGCTCAGGGTAAGAGTTTGGCTAGCTGCGGTTGCCTTTGTAGCGTTCCTGTCGCTCGCATTGCCTGTATATGCGGCCTCGCCTGGTGTTTCGCCAGCGATGAGCCAAATAATCGGTTTGTACGAAGGTGACGGAGACCGCTTCCTGCTGCGGGAAAATGACGGCAGAGTGGAGCTTGTATACGACCGCGGCGACAAAGACGGGCCTGCTTTTTTGGTTTATATCGTATATCCCCTGCAGTCCGTGGCGCGAGATGAATACCAGCTTGAGGCAGTTAGTCCATTAGGCAGGGCGTCAGGGCCTGTAAGCATTGAACGTGACGCAGCTGGATTCGGCACAGTATGCCGGGTTGGGACGACTGTTTATAACCGTCGATTTTTTGATCCCGAGATAGGAAAAACGTATCGCCTGAAGGCGCAATTCTCCATGGACGAACTGCGCCAGCGGGCGGCGGCGGCGATCCCGCCCCAGGGACAGAGCACAATTCCGGCCCCGGAGCTTGTAAATGTCTTGTCTCTGGATGCGACTATCAATGTCGATATTCGTTATGCGACTGACAATAACTTTATCGGCGCCCCCCTCTATGACCGGCCGCGGGCTTATCTGCGGCGTCCGGCGGCCGAGGCGCTGGTGCGCGTTCATAAGAAGCTCGCTTTGCACGGGTATGGCATTATCATTCACGACGCATACCGGCCGTGGATGGTGACTAAAATGTTCTGGGATGCCACTCCGGAATCCCAGAAACAGTTTG
Source organism: Sporomusaceae bacterium (assembly GCA_031460455.1). Classification (NCBI taxonomy): domain Bacteria; kingdom Bacillati; phylum Bacillota; class Negativicutes; order Selenomonadales; family Sporomusaceae; species Sporomusaceae bacterium. The sequence continues at coordinate 104,337 of JAVKTQ010000014.1, read as the reverse complement.
TCGCCGATCCGGCGAAAGGCTCCTGTCATAACCGAGGCGGAGCCGTCGACGTGGCGCTGTGCGAACTTGCCACCGGTCAGCCGGTGGAGATGCTCAGCGATTATGACGAATTCTCCCTGCGGGCCCACTCTGCATACCCGGGCGGCACTGCGCATCAGCGCCGGTCGCGCGACGCGCTGAGGATATATATGGAGTCGGAAGGGTTCGGCGTGTATGAGGATGAGTGGTGGCATTTTGACTACAAGGATTGGCGCAAGTATCCGGTAATGAATATTACTTTCGCCGAACTGGACGCAGCTGGCGGTCAGTAATACGAAACTATACGACACAAAACCCCGCGGCGTATTACCGCGGGGTTCTAGTTCTGCTGACGGATATACCATCATCCGACCCAATACCAATTCACAAACAGGATGGTGCACAGCGACAGCAGCAGAGCGTTTACGACCAGAAAGCAGACGAAGATCGCTCTCGGCATGGCGGTGAAAACGATATAAAGCGGGAAGACGACGAGCAAGAAGCGGGACATGCTATACAAAGGGAGAAATGAAGAGGTGGAAAACAACGGGATGAGAAACCATACCCAGCCTACAAAGAGGTAGGACACCGGGACGGCTTGCCGGCGGGAAAGCGTGGCTGCCCCGAGCCCGGCCAGTCCGGTCAACACCAGAAAAGCGTCGAGGGCAATACCGGCCTGGGTGTTGGGCCATAGGGCTCCCAGGAGGCCCAGGTTGCGGATATAGTTATCCGCCGGCCAGCCGAAAGACCGCCCCCAAGCCTGCTGGGAGTGGACAAACGCGAGGGGGTCGCCGAAAGTAAGCGCATTATAGGCCATATACCCTAGCAGGGCAGCCGGAGCCAGAAAGGGCGTCAGCAGATCCCAGGCCGGCCGACCGTCAGCTTTGCGGCTCAGGTATAGCTCATAGGCGACCAAAAAAAAGAGACATACGCCGAGATTGCGGGTAAGGGCCGCCAAGGCAGCGCAGATTCCCGCCGGCCACCACTCCCCCTGACGGGCAAAGTATACGCATGCGAGAGAAAAGGTCAGGAACAGGGGCTCGGTGTAAACGCTGTTCAAGAAAAAAGAGGTCGGCATCACCGCGTAGGCCAAAAGAGCTCTGTCCGCCGTGCGATCCGAAAAGTCGCGGCGGAAGGCAGCGTGCATTACTTTGAAACTCAAGAGAGCAAACAGGTTGCAGACAAGCAGCCCGGCGATAGAGTGACTGAATCCCAGACCGGCCGCGGCGCGGATGAGAACAATAAGCATGGGAAAAAAGACAACGCTTTTTTCGTCGTAGCCTTGAGCGGCAATATACGTATACCAATGTGCGTCCCACTTAATTAACGAGGCGGCGATCGGCGGCATGTCAACAAGATTCGGGTTTATAAACCCGGCGGGAATGTGGGCGGGCAGACTGGTCGCCAGCCAAACGGAAGAAAGCACAATTACCGAGTGCAGGAGAATAGGGCGCCAAATCCCTGTGGTCGCGAACAGGTAACGGTTCATAATCTTAACCTAGCCAGGTTACGGCGTATCGCCGGCGTACTCGCGAGTGACGACTAGCTCGGGGCGGGGCTCGGGGCGGCTCCATGTCCAACGGTCGTTAGCCATGAAGCTCCACCAGGTAGCGAGAACGATGCCGACAAGCTGACCGGCGACAGGACTCCAGCCGTTGGCGAAAAACGTATGGGCAAAAGCGGCCGTGATCGCGATGCTGAGGGCCGAAACGAATGCAAACTGAATAAATTGCTTCCAGCGCCGCCATAAAACCGGTTTGTTTTGCATCCGCCAGGTGATGCTGTCATTCCAGAGGAAATTGTGCACCATCGCCACAAAGGATGCTGCCACCGAGGCGAAAGCGACGTCAGCAGTAAAGAAATTCAGCAAAACCGTCAAGCCGAGCAAGTTGACGGGGACGCCGGCGGCCCCGACCAAGCAGAAAGTGAAAAAACGCGCATCCTCGGGATTATGCCGCGCCAGGCGGATAATATGGCGCAAATAATCGTACTGATCCCGCCAGCTCATTTTAGAGGTGCCGCTGTCACGGGCGACAAACGCGTACGGAATCTCATGTACTGCGTGGTACTCGCCCTTCACAAGCACCTCCATAAGAATCTTCCAACCGATGGGGTTAAGCCTGGCGTTCGCGATAACACTGCGGCGAAGTCCAAAATAGCCGCTCGTGCAATCCGAAATTGCCCGAAGCCGCTTAATCGACATGCGGCCAATCATCCTGGCCGTCCAGGACACAAGCTTGCGAAAAACATTAAGGCCGCCGTCCGAGCCGCCGCTGATAAAGCGGCTGGGGATAACCATGTCCGCACTGGCCAGACGCTTCATCATTACCGGCAGAAGTTCCGGCGGATGCTGCAAATCGGCATCCATCACGATTATACAGCCGCCGGTCGACAGCGAGAACCCCTTTACCACCGCAGAAGCAAGGCCCCTTTCACCTTCGCGGTGGACGAATGCTACGCCAGGATACCGCTCGGCCAGCGCCGCCAAGATGGCCGGAGTATCATCGCTGCTGTCGTCGACAAACAGCAACTCGTACGAATAGCCGCATCCCGCCAGGGCCGTAGAAATCCTCTCCGTAATCGTCCGGACATTTTCACGCTCGTTATAAGTCGGTACAATTATGCTTAAATCCATGTGTATGCATCCTTTCGGCCTCTAGCCGGAGATTTAGTTTGGGAATGATGTCCGCTATTAGTATTGACTGTTTGCCTTAACGTACGCACCGTATCAGAAGGAAAATACCGCCAACCCGGTGCCGTTGCCCGCAGGAATCTTGCGCTTCTTACCGAACACATTACAAAAAGATCGGTGGTGATTACATGATCGTATCCAAAGACAGCAAACAGATAATACAGCTTGACGAAAAATCAACACGGCGAGTGCTTGTTTACGGGCCGTCGCTGATGCTGGTCGAGTTCGCCTTCAAAAAGGGCGGCGTGGGCAAGATGCATAAACATGAAGCCCACGAGCAGGTGGGCTATGTTGCCAGGGGAAGCTTCGAAATAACCGTGGGCGGAGAAACGAAAATCGCCTGCGAAGGAGACTGCTACTACGCCGACCGCAACGTACTCCATGGCGTCGTTGCCCTTGAAGACGACTCGGTGCTCATCGACACCTTCACCCCCATCAGGGAAGACTTCCTGCCGCAATAAGAAAGCGTGCACCGAACACCGAGGTTAATCGTACTAAAACACAGAATCCCCAGGGCAACCGCTCTGGGGATTCTGTGTTTTAAGTGTATGCATTTTTGCACAGGGGCTGACGCGTGCCGACGAGCGCTAATCGCGATATTTACGTCCTGTGTCGTATGCATTTATGCTCATGGAAAACCTGGCGTGGAAAAGAAAACCGGCACAAATCACGCAATTTTCGCAACTTTGGGAATTGGCATGTTTCTTGCACTGTATAAATAGGGAAAGAACCGTTCCGAACGGAGGCCCTACTATGAAAGACTATGGCCGGTATAACGACGAAATCGAACTATTCTGGGACGGATACGAGTATATAGTTCCCCAGGAAGCCCCTCCTGCCGCAGGGGCAGCGGAGCCTGTGGCGGCGACCTGCTAAACGAGCGGGGTTCTTCGCCTGCGCTGGGATTTGATGATGGCGTCGACGACGGCTTCTACCGTCTCGGCTGATACGCCATTGGCGATTGCCTTTTTAGTAAGCTGTAGAAACGGCATGCTCTCCGACTTGGCCAATAGCGCGATAAACTCCGGGTCGAGGTTAGGCAAACAATCGGTTGGCAACTGGGCTTCGCTGATGCGGAAGTAGTCGGCGTTTATCCCGAGGGCTCCAGCCAGGCTGCTGACAACTCGAGATGAAACCTCGGTCTTGCGGCCGTTTTCAATGTTAGTGATATATGAACGGGAAACCCCCGACCGTTGCGATAACTCCTCGACGGTCAGTTCGCGCAGCTTACGCAGGGAACGGAGTTTAGTTCCAATATCCACCTTGTTGACCACCTCCTCGCAGATAATTATACATTATTATACCCAACGTTTCCAGTAGAGTTTTATGTATGCCTACACTTAAAAGTGTTTCAGGAAAACAAACGGAGTTGCTGGTGGAAGTAATTTCCTGAAAATGCTTGACGGCGTTCCCTATAGAAACTATAATCAAATTAGATAGAGCCACAGAAGGCGTTTTTTTAGACCCAAAGCGTTTCCAAAAGAAACTAAAATCAGCCTTCTGTTTCCAGGGGGGATGCCGTTGAGCGGGTCAAGGATAAGAGAACTAATGCGGAGAAGGGGCCTTAACATCACTGAGCTCGCCAAGCTTGTCGACGTCGAAAGGTCCCACGTCTCCAACATCCTTGCCGGGCGCAAAAAACCATCGATCGATCTTGCGCTCAGGATGTCGCGGGTGTTGGGGGTAACAGTGAACGAACTCATGCGCAAAGACGGATTCCGTAGTTTTGGAACTAGACCCAAGCGTTAGAAAAAGGAGGGAGAAACATGATGACTATCGCAATCGATCCGGCCGGATCGATTGGGGAAAAAGAGCTGGCGGTCCTCAGGGCAAAACTGCGCAACCCCGACGGGATATCGGCAGTACCGGTCAATGCCGAAAAGAATATTCTTCGTATCGGCGTCGACGACGCAGAATTTGCTGATGACTGGGAATTCATCGGGCGAAAACTGGGCTACCGCGTTCATAGCGTTTAGTAATCTCCGCATGCGCCACGCGCAAAAAATCTCGGCGCGCATTTAGCTGGCTTACCTGACGTACTGAGGTTTCCGTCAGGAGAAAAAGGGGTGACTGTATGGATTTCATTCTCGCGCTGGTCGGGATTATGATGGTCAACATAGTCCTCAGCGGCGACAACGCAGTCGTAATCGCTATGGCGAGCCGTTGCCTGCCTCCGAAGCAGCAGCGACTCGCTATCCTCTGGGGCAGCGCCGGCGCGATCGGCCTCAGGGTCATTCTGACCATCGTTGCGGTTGTTCTGTTGCAAATACCATACCTTCAGTTCTTCGGCGGGCTGCTGCTGGTCTGGATAGCCGCCAAGCTGCTCCTGGAAGACGAGAGCTGCGAGAACGTGGAGGCCTCCGATAATTTATGGGCGGCGGTCAAAACCATCATTATCGCCGACATCATCATGAGCCTCGACAACACCCTTGCCATCGCCGCCATCGCCAAAGGCGACTACGTGCTGCTTTTCGTCGGCCTCGCACTGAGCATACCGCTCATCATTTTCGGCAGTCAGTTACTGGTAGTCGTCATGAACAGGTTCCCGATCATCGTGTACATCGGCGCCGGTCTCATCGCTTGGACGGCGGGGGAAATGATGGTCCGCGACCAGAAGATCGGCCACTACATCGCGGCATATGTCCCCGAGTGGCTCATCCCGTTCGCCATCACCGTCGGCGTCATTGCTCTCGGCGTCTGGCAGAAGAAGTACAAGAAAAAGTCAGAGACGGACGCGGACCAACATAAGCCTGAAAATGCCGGCTAAAACAATTTTTTTTGCCAAGCAGTGATTCCCTAGGAAACGTTTGCCAAGAAGGTCGTGCGTAAGACCTTTATGGGATAAACGGTCAAAATTAAAAAGGAGGAAAATTGAATGGAGACTACCCAGGTTCCCAAGGAGCAAATCGCCCCGAAGGCAAAAATGACCGAAGCCGAAGAAAAATTCGACAGACGGCGTAAGACAATCGGCTGGTTTCTCGGCCCCATCCTCGGCCTACTGGTATTTTTTACCCCCATCGCCGGCCTTAAGCCGGAAGGCCACCTGTTGATGGCCATCATGACATTCGTCGCCACATGGTGGATATGCGAGCCTGTGCCCATCCCGGTCACGTCGCTTATCGGCCCTGTGTTGGCCGTACTGCTCGGCGTCGTGCCGGCGAGAGCCGCCTTTGCTCCCTTCGCCGATCCGCTCATTTACCTCTTCATGGGCAGCTTCATGCTGGCTACGGCAATGATGAGTCACGGCCTCGACAAACGGTTCGCCTATGCCATCTTATCGATGAAGTGGGTAGGATCGAGCCCGACCCGCATTTTACTGGCTGTAGGCCTCGTTACTGCCTTGCTATCCGGCTGGGTAAGCAACACAGCCACTACCGCCATGATGTACCCCATCTCTTTGGGACTGCTTATGGCCATTAAGGATATGTACAAAGCCAACGGCGAGGAGCTCGACCTCGGTACCTACAAGTACGCTACCGGTCTTATGCTGATGACCGCCTATGCTTCCTCGGTCGGCGGCGTGCTGACCCCGGTGGGCACTCCTCCGAACATCATTATGATGGGCTTCCTGGAGAAGCTGGCCAATATTAAGATTACTTTCTTCCAGTGGATGGTCTGGGGTTCGGTTGCCATGGTTATTTACTTCGTCCTGATGTTCGTCGTCCTCAAGCAGATGTTCCCGGCCGGAATCAAGAGCATCCCCGGCGCCGAAAAACTCATTGCCGAAAAGCGCAAGGCTCTCGGCCCGTGGAAGACCGGCGAGCGCAACGCCATTATCGCTTTTGCCATCGCCGTCACCCTGTGGGTGCTGCCTGGCTTCCTGTCTGTTATCTACGGCCCCGGCGCCCCCATCCTGAAAACCTACGGCAAATACTTCCCCGAGGCCATTGTCGCCATGATGGCCGGCCTGCTCCTCTTCATCATGCCGACCAGCTGGGAAAAACGCGAATTCACCCTCCAGTGGAAAGACGCCGTCAAGGGAATCGACTGGGGCACCCTCATCCTCTTCGGCGGCGGCCTGTCGCTCGGCGCGATGATGTACACCACGGGCATGTCGAAATGGATCGGCGACGCCATCGTCAAAACCACCGGCGCCAACTCCCAGGTCGCAATTGTCGCCGTCTTCTCCGTCCTGTCGCTGTTCATGTCCGAGCTAACCTCCCACACCGCGGCCACCAACATGGTCGGCCCGCTCGGCATCACCGTCGCTCTCTCCGCAGGCTTGAGCCCGATACCGGTGGCTGTGGCCATCGCCCTGGCATCCTCCCTCGGTTTCATGATGCCGGTGTCGACCCCGCCAAACGCCATCGTTTACGCCAGCGGCCTGATCCCAATCACCACGATGATCAGGTCGGGCTTCATCATCGACCTCATCGGCCTTTCGCTGGTAACAATACCGCTCGTAGTTTACCTTGTTACATGGGTAGTAAAGTAAGGTAATTTTTGCAGAAAAAAAACAAACTTGTAGAACTTGTACTAGGCCGTTCCGGCACAGCTGTTGCTGTGCCGGAACGGCCAATGTAGCGAGTGAGCGCGGTGAAAACAGACGGGATCCGCTGTAACTGCCAACCCGCTGACAATATGTTCATCAACATGACCGTCGTGTTCGCGGTGCTTTACCCGCATTCTTCGCCCTGGGCGCCAGCCTGACGATGTCGGCGGAATGTTTCCTCACCCTTGGCCCTGCTGCCAAAGCATCTGTCACCCATGACCGCTATAAAGCCCCCGTCACTCGTTGCGACGGGGGCTTTGAGTAGTGAAGTTCAGGCAAAAAAAAGACCGCATTACGCGGTCATGAATAGGGTAGGCTCACCTTAACGGGATGCCTCCCTATGTGGGGAGCTGTTCAGCGAGCGGCAAGCGCATGCGCTCAGCCAGAAAATAACGGGTCTAAGGCTTAAACGGCAGGAAAATTCAATCATAGGCAAGAAATCATACAAAAGTATTGATATAATCTGCAAAACCCTGATTGCTGGCGATAAAACGCGTCTTTGCCAATGCAATGCTGTTTTCTGTCAGAAACGCACCTCTGCATTCAACAACGGCTGTTGGCTGCGCGGGAAAGCTCGCATAGACGCGTTCTGGCAAACCCGGCTAGCCGGCTCCGGAAGCGAAAAGCCTCGGGAGGTCGGTGCTAGCCTCAGTCAGTTCGCCACTATCCCCGGCCGGGTTTAGCGGCACGGTAATGATATGGACTGGACATTATTGATGCAAGAAACGTGCCAGGACCGAAAACGCCCGGTTCATAAGGGCTTCGCTCAACTTTCCTTCGATGGAATGCAGGCAATAATGCCTAATAGCGCCTAATGAACGGCAATGATTTTTGCGGAAACATTGAGCACTGAAGACACGAAAGCATGTATGCAAAATTGCATAATAAAAAAGCATTTTTGCATACGACGGAGGATTGTAAATGCAACATCTCGAGGCCGAGAAAGAAAACAAGCTCTTGTGGAAGATAATTGATTCCTCTTACGATGGGATTTTCCTGACCGACGGGGAGTGCAACATCCTATACTGCAACGAGGCATACCTCAAAATATCCGGGCTTGACAGAGAGATGCTCAAAGGGAGAAAGATCGATGAGCTCGTCAAGGCGGGGGAAATCCCCGATGCCTGTTCGCCCGACGTAATAAGGACCCGCAAGCCGATGACAAAGGTTATCGACTATTATCACGGCGTTTCCGCCCTGGTAACGAGCATTCCTGTATTTGGCGACGACGGCAATCTGCTGAGGGTATTCTCCAATGTCCGCGACATTACCGAACTTGTCAGTATCAGAGAGCAACTGAAAAGCAGCGCCGACCTTGCCGAAGAATACCGCCGACTACTGTGGCAGGCGGAAAGGACCGGTCGCGACGGCAGCTTTATCGTCGCCAGCCCGGTCATGGAAAATATCTTCAAGCTCGCAGCCAGGGTAGCCCAGGTCTCTTCCCCGGTGCTTATCCAGGGGGAATCGGGCGTCGGCAAGGACGTGCTGGCCAGATACATCCACGACAGCGGCGAAGAGGCGGAAAAAAGGCCGTTCGTCCAGATCAACTGCAGCGCCATCCCCGAAACCTTGCTCGAGTCGGAGCTGTTCGGCTACGAAGCCGGGGCTTTCACCGGGGCATCCAAAAAGGGTAAGATCGGTCTGATCGAGCTTGCCAACAACGGCACCCTCTTTCTCGATGAAATCGGCGAGATGCCGATGTCCCTTCAGGTCAAACTGCTCGACGTTCTGCAGACCAACAGGATGTTCCGCCTCGGCGGCACGAAGACCGTCGAGACGAGAGCCCGCATCATCGCCGCGACGAACACCGTCTTGGAGAAAATGATCGAGGAAGGGCGCTTCCGCCGCGACCTTTTCTACCGGCTCAACGTTATTCCCATATATATTCCGCCGCTGCGCGAGCGCCGCGAGGATCTCGTGCCGCTGATCCTGAGCTTCCTCGACCAGAACAACCGCAAATACAACATGAAAAAGAAGATCTCCCCCAAGGTCGTCGATATACTTACCCATTACGCCTGGCCGGGCAACGTTCGCGAACTGCGCAACATCATCGAACACATGACTGTGCTGGCCGAAGGAGACACCATCGACGAAAAATGCGTGCCCCTCAGTTTGGCCAAAGCCGCGGGCAAGTCGCTGTTCATCGAAACCCCCGACTATTTTTCCTCCTTCAACCTCCAGGAGATCAACGACACCGTCGAGCGGGCGGTAATCGAGAAAGCGCTGGCCTCTTTCGGGTCAATGCGAAACACTGCCGCTCACTTGGGGATCGACCTTTCTACACTGGTGCGAAAAAAACGAAAATATAATTTGTAACAAAATATTGTTCTAACAGGAACAAGGCCTTGCATCCGCAAGGCCTTGTTCTTATTGGCTTTTAACCGTAAAACGTTTCTTAAGGAAATATTTTTTTATGCAAATGCAGAGAAACTTCCCCGCGTGTGATAAAATATTGATGCATGTGGGGAGGTGATTATATGACCACCTATATATTTGGTGGCGAAAATGTTACGGGCGTTGCCGTTTTAAACGGCATGCGGGCCGGCCTTGTAGACCTGGCCAACCGCTTCTACCGCCAGGCGCTTGACTGTCAGACCTTCGACGAGCAAGAGGAACTTACCAGCGGTTTCCTGAGAATGTTCATGGATGGGATGGCAGAATGCTTAGCCTGCGAGGAAGAGATGATGGCCGAAAGCTTTTACCCGGACCGCGAAGAGCACCAGCAAGAGCATGACGATTTTATTGACAAGCTCTATGCAATGCGGCGCCGGCACAAACTCGGCGAGTCGGCCATGGCGGTCGAGATTTTCCATGAGGTAAGAGAATGGTTCTTGTCTCATTGGGAATACGCCGACGGCAGGCTGCTGCTCTTTCTTGACCGGACGGAGATGTTCAGGGCTGTAGGCGCCGCCAGTGTTGCGCCCGGCCCGGCGGGGAAAACCGCGATGTACGCTCCGGTCGAGCCATCGCACGTCAACTGACGCAAAACCGAGAATTGCGGAAAATACCTTTTCGCAGGGCGGGTGGCCAAAGGCCGACCGCCTTTATTCTTTTGCGCCGCGGGCAAAAGAAATTTCCGGCCAAAAAACCGGCCCCTTAAAGGGGCCGGTTACTGTTAAGCAAAATATTCTTACCAGCCTTCCCGAGCCGGTCGTTTGACGGTCCGCACAAAGAAATACGGCGGTGAGTCGGCGAGCCAGTCGCGCATCGTCTTTTCGTTTAGGGTTCGGAAATGGCTTACTTCGAAAAGGCAGTGCATAATCATGCGGTCAGCACCGCGGACCTGTGACGTTATTCTGAAGCCCCCAAAATCGGATACCCTCCCGTCCAGCCGCTCTTCGAGCCAGTGCTGCACATCAGCCTCGGCCAGCGCCAAGAGTTCTGGATACTCCAAAGTTATCAGGAACTTGCACCTCACGTTATTCCCCCTAAAACCAGAGTATGCCAAAAAAACAAAAGGAAACCGCCGTTGGCAGCCTCCACCTATAGCACCCGATTAAATTGCCTTGAATTCATTATAAAGTCCCAGGATAAAAATGGCAATACGTTTCAAGATTTATTTTTATTCATTATAGCGGAAATAAAGCCTCAGAGCCGTGTTTTTTGAAGGAAAGACAGACAACCCCAGGAAGAATTGACACTCCATGATGGTAAGAAGTAAAATGAAAATGATTTTTATAATGTGATAACCACTGCGGGTCTGGGCACAGATAACGACAGGAAAGAGGGAATTATTATGGAGAGTGGTAAAATATTCGTAGCCGGCGCCGGGCAGATGGGCTCGGGCATTGCTCAGGTGGCGCTGCAGGCAGGCTATCGCGTCGTCCTCTACGACGTTCAGGATGCGTATGCAGGCCGGGCCGCCGGAAAGATCGCCGACAACCTTCAGAAAGGCGTCGACAAGGGGCGGCTGACGGCAGCGGACAAAGAAGCCTGCCTCGGGCGGCTCGCGACCGCCACGGCCCTTGACAAAGCCGCAGGTGCGGGACTGGTCATCGAAGCGATCTCTGAAGACGCTGCCGCAAAAAAACAACTCTTCGGCAAGCTGGACGCCATTTGCGGTCCTGAAGCAATTTTCGCCAGCAACACTTCGTCGATATCCATCACCGAGCTTGCGTCAGCCACCGCGCGGCCGGAGCGGTTCATCGGCATGCACTTTTTCAACCCTGTGCCAGTGATGAAGCTGCTCGAAATCACCAGAGGCTTGCGCACCGCCGAGGAGACGCTGGCGTTCGCCCTGGCTACAGGAGAAAAACTAGGCAAGGTGACCGTCGTTGCCAAAGACGTGCCCGGATTTGTCGTCAACCGCATTCTCGATCCGATGCTCAACGAAGCCATCGGCATGCTTGACGAAGGCGTGGCCTCGGCCGAAGACATCGACAAGGCGATGGTCAACGGCTGCAACCATCCCATGGGCCCGCTCGCCCTCACCGATATGATCGGTCTCGACGTTCTGCTGGCGATCATGGAGGTGCTGTACAGTGAATACGGCGACCCCAAATACCGCCCCGCCCCGCTGCTCAGGAAGATGGTGCGGGCCGGCTGCCTCGGCCGCAAAAGCGGTCGCGGCTTCTACCAGTATTGAGAGGAGAGGATATAAATGACATACGGCGCCAATGTGACCATGGCGAACGAAGAAGGCCTGGCAATTATCACCGTCAATCGCCCGCAGGCACTGAACGCGCTCGACACCGACACACTGGGCGAACTCAGAGCGGCGGTTTTGGCCGCCGATGAAGACCCGGCGGTGCGCGTCCTCATCATCACCGGCGCCGGCGCCAAAGCGTTCGTCGCCGGGGCGGACATCGCTCAGATGCGTGCCCTGAGCCCCCTGGAAGGGCGGAAGATGACCATGCTTGGACAAGAAATCTTCGCAACAATCGAAAACCTCGCCAAACCGGTCATCGCTGCGGTCAACGGCTTCGCCCTCGGCGGCGGCTGCGAACTGGCGATGGCCTGCGATATCCGCGTGGCCTCCGCCACCGCCAAATTCGGCCAGCCGGAGGTCAACCTCGGCATTATCCCAGGCTTCGCCGGCACCCAGCGCCTCTCCCGGCTGATCGGCAAAGGCCGCGCCAAATACTATATTTTTACCGGCCAGATGATGACCGCCCAGGAGGCGTACGAACGCGGTCTCGCCGACAAGGTCGTCGAACCGGAGGCACTGCTCGGCACCTGCCGGGAAATAGCCAAAACGATAATGACTAAGGCTCCCGTGGCGGTGATGATGGCCAAAAAAGCCATTAATCACGGGCTGGACATGGACATCCGCTCGGCGGTGGCCTACGAAGCCGAGGCTTACACCACCTGCTTCGCCACCGATGACCGTGTCGAAGGGATGACCGCCTTCCTCGAAAAGCGCCCGGCGAAATTTGCCGGCAAGTAATGCCGACGTGTCACTTCAGGAGGAAAGAGGTGCAGCAAGTGAACAAGCCCCGCAAGAATATGGACAGCAAATTCTACGTCCAGTCGATCGCCCGTGCGTTTGCCATCCTCGAAGAAGTAAGCAAAGCCAACGATCACGGCCTCAGTCTCAGTGAGATAGCCGAAAAGATCAGTCTGCCGATAAGCACTGTTTACCGTATCGTCCAGAACCTGATCGCCTGGCAGCACCTGGCGGAAAAAGACAACGGCAACTACACCCTCGGGTTCGCCTACCTCACCTACGGCAACATCGTCAAACGCGATCTCGTCCTGACCAACTACGCGCGCAAATACATGGAAGAGCTCAACCAGAAGACCAAAGAGACAATTTACCTCGCCATTCTCGACAAAATGGCGGGCGACATCATCTACATCGATAAACAGGAAAGCCACCGCAACATCAAGCTCGCCGCGGGGGTGGGATCGCACAACTACATCCACTCGACCGCCAACGGCAAATGCCTTGTCTCCGGGCTGGGCAACGACAAACTACGGGAGCTGTTAGGCGTCAGGGGAATGCCGGCGCTTACGCCCCTCACAATCACCGATTTCGCCAAGTTCGTCGAGGAAGTCAAAAAAGTGAGGAAAACCGGCTTTGCGATTGACGACCTCGAAAACGAACCGGGTGTGCGCTGTGTCGCCGCCCCCATCTTCGACTACACCGGCAGCGTGGTCGCCGCCATCAGCATCTCCGGCGTGGAGGCCAACATGGCCCCCGAAATGCTCGACAAAGAATACAGTAAACTCGTCAGAGAAGCAGCGCTTAACATTTCCCGGCAGATGGGCTACGACAGCGGCGGACAATAACAAGCCGCGTCGCCCTCTTCGCTTGCCGCCGATCGTCGTTCGCTCCGCTTTACCGGCGGCAGGATTAAGCGGTATTGGGGGAGAAGTGAACAGCAAGCGGGGAGGGAGAGCTATGAAGGCGGTTTTTTTAGTGTTGCGCCCGGATGATCTGCTCACCAGGGCCTTTCAAATGTTCCGCAAGACCACGGCCGACAGCCTGCCCGTTACCTCTGGGGACGGTCGCTTCCTGGGCGTGGTCCGGTTGCGCGACATCGTCGGCGCCGACCCCGCGGGCAAGGTAGCCGGCTTCCTGTCATCCGACTGCCTGCAGGTCCGGCGCCCGGTCGCCGACGAAGAAATTCTTCGCGACGCCGCCGTCGCCGGCTCCCTTCACGCGGAGGCCTATGTGGTCGACCCCGACGGAAAACTCGTCGCCTGCGTCGACCTGCGTCAGCTTCAGAAAGCGTGGGCCGCGGGCGCCGAGATCGCCGACGCGGAACAGTTCCTCAAGCAGATACTGCGGCCTACCTCCCTGGCGAGGTGCATTCTTGACGACCTCAACGACGGCGTCATTCTTGTCAACCGGGAGAGCCGCATTCTCTATGCCAACTCATCGTACGGGCGGATTCTGGGCATCGATCACACCAAAGTCATCGGCCGCCTGCTCACAGTAATTGAACCGGGCTCGCGACTCATGGAAGTGCTCGCCACCGGTCAGCCGTTTATCAACAAACCGATCGAGCTCAAACGCCTCAACGTGACCGTCATGGCTCGCATTACACCCATCCGTTTTCGCAACGAGGTCGTCGCTGCCGTCTCGGTGTTCTCCGATATCAGCGACACCCTGCGGGCCGCCGCCGACCTGGAAAAAGCCCAGCATATCAGAGAGCTTCTCGCCGAGGAGCTTGCGCCTGCCGGCTCCGTCCCGCCCGAATTCGCCGACATCGTCGGCTCGAGCCGCAAACTAAGGCGCCAGCTCGACATCGCCATGAAGGTCGCCCCGGTCGACGCCCCGCTGCTCATTCTCGGTGAAAGCGGCACCGGCAAAGAACTTCTTGCCCGCGCCATCCACCGGATCAGCCCGCGGCGGGATTATCCCTTCCTATCGCTCAACTGCTCGGCCATCCCCGACAACCTCATGGAAAGCGAACTGTTCGGCTACGAAGAAGGCGCCTTCACCGGATCGCGCAAAGGCGGCAAGGTAGGCAAAATTGAAGTCGCCAACCGCGGCACGCTGCTCCTCGACGAAATTGGCGACATGCCCCTGACCATGCAGACTAAGCTGCTGCGGTTCCTGCAGGAAAAGGAATTCGAGCGGGTCGGTGGCGTCAGCAGCGTCAAGGTGGACATCCGCGTGCTCGCCGCCACCAATCGCGACCTTGACGAGATGGTCCGCCAGAAAACTTTCCGGGAAGACCTCTACTACCGTCTGAACGTCTTTACCCTGACGGTGCCGCCGCTGCGCGAGCGTCGGGTGGATATACCCGCTCTGGTCGAGCACTACAAAGCGTATTACGAAGCCAAGTACAGCAAAAAAGTCGAAATCTCGCCCCGCTGCCTGAAGGTCCTGACAGACCACGACTGGCCAGGGAACGTGCGCGAGCTCAAAAACGTTATGGAGCACGTCGTCCTGCTTGCCGAGACGCCGGTAGTGGGCAGAGACCATCTGCCGACATATTTCCGCAGTGCGCTTGCCGGCGAGGGGTTGCCGCGAGCTACCGGCGAGGCTCCGGGCACGCTAACCGACCGCATCAGCCAGCTCGAAAAGACGGCCATCCTCGAAGCCCTCCAGGAAAGCGGCTATAACCGGTCAAAAGCCATGAAACTGCTCGGCCTCAGCCGCCGGACCTTTTACAAGCGGCTGCGCGAACTGGGAATATAGACGAAACAGACTGTATACAAAGTAAACAGTGAATAAAAATGAGAATTTTCAATCTCTTGACGGTCTTGGCCGGGCAAAAGTGTATACTTTGTATACGTTTTTGCCCGGCCGATTATTTTTCCTCCCGCCCGGCGGCAATAAGACGCGCCTGCCCCCGGCGGCGCCGAGCTGCAGCCGGCCGGGCTTTCTGCCCATACCCGGGGGGCGTGATAGCTGCCGGGTCCATCCAGATATTTACTGGAATAGTTCTTGCGTATATTGTTGGTCGTGGCGGTCCCTGCCGCTTCACCGGGGGCCGGGACCAGGGGGAAAAAGCAATAAAGGGGGAAAAACATGGAAAACTCCAGACTGGCAGACATCTGGGGAGACACGGTCGACCTGCGGCACCTGGCGTACGGAATGGTTCTAGGCATTATCATTGCTCTTGTCGCCTACATGGGAGGGGTCTCCTATCTCAAGGCCAACTATCCGAAACTGCCTCTCAACCTCATCACCGGCTACTCCCTCCTCATCGGCATCGTCGGCTGCCTGCTCTCGGCCTTCATTGCCGCGAAATTGTTTCCGCCCAAGCGCGAGCTTAAGGAAGCGGAGCTCAGCGCCGAAGACCGGCTGCTGGTAATCCAAGAACTCAAGCTCGACCAGGAGGCCGAACGCCTCGAACTGGAGACCCTGCCGCCCGAAATCATCGAAGAGATGAAACAGCTAAAACTCTACGACCTGTTCGCAGGCCAGGCGGATGCGAAGGAAAAGGGGGCGAGCTAAGCAATGGAAGGAATAATGGGTGAACTCATCTGGGGTATCGGCGCCGCACTTTTGGGAGCCGTCGTATTTTCCGGCGTCGGCCTGATCTCCGGCACCGACGAAACCGCCACCATCGCCCCCGTAACCCTGCTTGTAATCCTGCTCGGCTTCCCGCCGGTCGCCGTCCTGTCCTTCTTCATCGCGGCCGCCGTATCCAAACACATGACCCACGCCATCCCCACCGCCCTCATGGGCATCCCCGGCGACACCATGGCCGTTCCGATGCTGGAGCAGGCCACCATCCTGCGGCGTCTCGGCGTGCCGCACATCGCTCTGAGAAAAATGATCTCCGGTGCCATCCTGGCGGCCTTCATCGCGCTGCCTGTTTCGGTGGCCTTCGCCTCTGTCCTCGCCCCTTACGCCGATGTCGTCCGCAAGTGGGCGCCCTACATCTTCACCCTGGCGGCCCTCATCATTGCCTACACCTCCAGCGCCCGCTGGGCGGCCGTCTTTGCCTTGATACCCTTCGCGATCCTGCTGCAAGGTCTCAACAAATTCGCCATTGCCGGCGCCGGCAAAGGGCTCTTCATCAGCTTCTTCCTCGGCATCGCCATCGGCCCGATGTTCGCCGACCTCATCACCGTCCTGTCGCCGGTGGCCCGACAACGGCTCATGCGGACCGTGCCGCGCGAATTCTGGCTTGCTCCCGAGCTCAAAATGTGGGAAGGGTATTTTCCCAACCCGATTAAAATTCTCAGTGGCGGGCAGAAGCTCTATACAGCTATCGCCGCCTTCATTTCCTCGCTTACCTTCACGTTCAGCCCCGTCGGTATGACGGTCATGGTGGGCGAATTCGTCAGCTCGCGCGTCAAGAGCACCTACCAGCGGCTTACTACCTCGTTGGCAGTCATGAACGGCGTGACCGAGTCCACCTACATCGCCGAAACGATCATTCCCTTGATGGCTTTCGGCCTGCCACTCTCTCCCATGGCTCTCGGCCCGGCGGCGCCGCTGTTCAACGCCCCGCCGGTCTACACCCTCCAGCCGACGGTCAACAACCTCCATACCCTGCTTGTTCCCTATCAATATCTTCTCTTCGGGTTTATCGGCATCATCATGGCGGCGGTTGTCGCCTACCCGCTGTCGATGAATTACGCCCGCCGCGCCAGCGCCTGGGTGCTCCGCAACGTCAGCCAGGAAGCGATCATCAGCATGTTCACCGGCCTCATCGTCGTCCTGTCCTACTCCGAAGGCGGCTGGACAGGCGTCGGTGTCGCCATCACCATCGCCATAGTAGGCGGCATCCTCAACAAGTATTTCGGCATCCACACCGGTGTCCAGTACATGACCTACTATGCTTCCGGCTTCATCGTCCTGCAACTGTTCGGAGTCAAGTGATAAGGAGGCGACCATTCTTATGAAGAAAACCTCGATAGTTCCCGGTTTTTACAAACTCGACGTCGACGAGCGGATTAAAATCCTCCGCGACTTCGCCTCGCTCACGGATGACGACGTGGCCCTGCTCAAAGGCGAAAAAGGGCTGGCGCTCGAATCGGCGGCCAAGATGGTCGAAAACGTCGTCGCGAAAATGGAACTGCCGTTCGGCATCGCCGCCAACTTCCTCATCAACGGCAAGGAATACTTCGTGCCGATGTGCACCGAAGAACCGTCCGTCATCGCGGCCGCCAGCCATGCCGCCAAGCTCACGGTCAGCAGAGGCGGCTTCAAGACAAGCAACTCAGGCCCCGTGATGATTGCCCAGATCCAGGCGGTCAACATCAAGGACCCCTTCCAGGCCAAGCTCGCCATCCTCGAGAACAAGGACGAAATCATCGCCCGCGCCAACGCCATGGACCCCGTGTTGATCAAATTCGGCGGCGGCTGCCGAGACGTCGAGGTCCGCGTCCTCGACTCCGACCTCGGCCCGATGGTCATAACCCATCTTATCGTCGATACCCGCGACGCTATGGGGGCCAACGCCGTCAACACCATGGCCGAAGGGCTCGCGCCCTTCATCGAAAAGATTACCGGCGGTCGCGTATTTCTGCGGATACTCTCCAATCTGGCCGTCCGGAGGCTGGCCCGGGCCCGCTGCACCATCGCCAAGGAAGAACTGGGCGGCGAGGAAATCGTCGACGCCATCCGCTTTGCCTATTGCTTCGCCAAAGCCGACCCCTTCCGGGCGGCCACCCACAACAAAGGCATCATGAACGGCATCACCGCCGCCGTGCTGGCCACCGGCAACGACACCCGCGCCATCGAGGCCGGCTGCCACGCATACGCCGCCAAAGACGGAAGCTACACCTCGATGTCCGTGTGGGAGAAAGACGCCAACGGCGACCTTGTCGGCAGCCTCGAGTGCCCGATGGCTGTCGGCATCATCGGCGGCGCCACCGCCACCCACCCCCTGGCCAAACTCGCGGTCAGAATCCTGGGCATAAAGAATGCCGTCGAGCTGGCGGAGATCATCGTCGCCACCGGTCTCGCGCAAAACCTGGCCGCCATCCGCGTGCTCGCCACCGAAGGAGTGCAGCGCGGCCACATGGCGCTCCACGCCCGCAACATCGCCATAAACGCCGGCGTGCCCGCCGAGCTCGTCGACCAGGTAGCCGCCGTCATGGCCAAAGAGCACAAGGTCAATGTCGTCCGGGCCCAGGAAATTCTCGTGGAGCTGAAGAAAAAATGAGCGCCAAAATGAAGTTGCCCGCCAGAGTCGAAGTATGCGACATCACCGTCCGGGACGGCTTCCAGAACCTCGACACCTTCATTCCCACCGAAGCCAAGCTGTACCTCATTGAAGAACTGTCCCAGTGCGGCTTCAAAAACATCGAGGTGACCTCTTTCTCCAACCCCAAGCGGGTGCCGCAATTCCGCGACGCTGAGGCTGTCCTCAAGGGCATCAAGCGACGGCCGGACATCAGGTACCAGGCTGTCGCCCTGACGGAAGCGGCCGTCAAGCGGGCCGTCGAGGCGAAAGAAAAAGGGTACGGGCCGGACAAAATCGTCACAATGATCTCCACCAGTCAGAGCCACAATCTCGTCAACGCCGGGGAACTTCACGACCAGCACTTCCGCAACCTCGAGAAATGGGGCAGGATGATCAAAGACGCCGGCATGATTTTCTGCGGCACGGTCGGCACGGTGTTTGGCTGTCCAATCGAGGGGCCGGTGCCTCTGGCGCGGGCGTGGGAATTTGCCCGTCGCCACTTCGACATCGGCGTCGACGAAATCGAATACGGCGACACCACCGGCGAAGGCACGCCCGACCGGGTGTGGGAATTCTACGCCGAGCTGATGACGCGTATGCCGTGGCCGGATAAGCACATCGCGCATTTCCATGAATCGCGGGGTTGGGGCCTCGCCAACTGCCTGGCCGCCCTCCAGGCCGGCATCGTCCGCTTCGAAGCCTCCATGGGCGGCCTCGGCGGGCAGCCGGCCTCGATGGTCGACCGCGTCCCCGTCCTCGGCACCGGCGAATCCTATACCCCCAGCGACCTCACTGGCAACGTCCGCGCCGAAGACCTTGTCGTGCTACTCGACGAAATGAACATCGCCACCGGCATCGACGTCGAACGCTACCTCCGCATCGGGGCGACCCTGGAGAGAATTGTCGGCCGCCGGCTGCGGTCGTGGACTGTCCTCTCGGGACGGATTCCCAAAACCCCCACCCCGGTCATGGAGAAAGTCCGGCAGCGCTTCGCCGACCAAATAGCCAGCGAGAAGGGCTAAAAAAATTTACCCCAGGAACAAAGATGCCGCGGGCTGAAACGCCCGCGGCATCTTCATGCGACAATTAGTGCTCGACAAACCCAAAGAAGGCCGCGACGGCCAGCAGGTTTAAGCGCAGAGCGCCAAATTCTTCGCCGGCGCTGGCCACAGTCCGGTATCTGGTCGCCGGGTTCATGTTTTAGAATCTCACCGGCATAGAGTTATTGCTGCTTTTCTTATTTCATCAACAAGACCCGCCTTCCGCGCAGGGTTCCCCTTTCGAAACTATTATTAAAAGGGAAATGGCCTAAAATAACGAAAAAGTGACATATACGGGAAATAAGCACGACCGGTGAGCTAGGACACGATAAGTTCCAACAGCCTGAAAAATGCCGGGGGAGATGGCTATGGGAAAAACGCTGGTACTCGCTTTGGGCGGCAACGCGATCACGCGGTCATCGGAAAAGGGGACCAGAGACGAGCAGTGGTCTAACATCAAGGCTACCTGCAGCCATATAGCCGAACTGGCCAAGCAGGGAAACCGCATCCTCATCACCCACGGAAACGGGCCGCAGGTGGGCAACCTGCTGCTAAAAAACGAGCTGACCAAAGACGTCGTTCCCCCCATGCCGCTCGATGTGTGCGTCTCCAACACCCAAGGCTCGCTGGGGTACGCCATCTGCCAGAACCTCGGCAACGCTCTCGGGGCTCGGGGCTTAACAACGCCGCTTGCGGCCGTCATCACCCAGGTCGTCGTCGGCCGGGACGATCCCGCCTTCCAGAACCCGACTAAATTCATCGGCCCGTTCTTCAGCGAGCAGCAGGCCGCGGCCATCATGGCCGAAAAAGGGCACATTATGAAAGAAGACAGCGGCAGGGGCTGGCGGCGGGTCGTCCCGTCCCCCGAGCCTAAGGAGATAATCGAAAAAGACGCCGTCCGGGCGCTGCTCGACAAGGGCTTCATCGTCGTGGCCGGCGGCGGCGGCGGCATCCCGGTGGTGCGGACCGGCGACGGAACGCGCGGCGTGGAAGCCGTCATCGACAAAGACATGGCCGGCCAACTGCTGGCGCGCGATATCGGCGCCGACGCCTTCTTTCTCCTTACCGACGTCGAACGTGTCAGCATCAACTTCGGCAAACCTAATCAGACCGACCTGACCCGCATGACCGTTGAGGAGGCCCGCAAGTACCAGAAGGAAGGGCACTTCCCGCCCGGTAGCATGGGGCCGAAGGTCGAGGCCGCCATCCGCTTCGCTTCCACCGCACCTGGCAGACAGGCCGTCATAGTATCACTTGCAAAGGCTCACCTTGCATTCGGCGGCGAGAGCGGCACGGTAATAACCCTCTGACAGGTACCGGATTGAAAAGAAGCATAAGCTTGCCAACCGGCAAACTTATGCTTCTTTTTCGTGGCGATAGAATGGAATAGGGCTGGGGGGGACCATCTTTGACCTATGACAGCGATATTTTTGCCCGTTCTTTATTAGCAAGATACCTATAAGCAAAGGACAGCACGATTGCTAACGCGGCAAATATTACTGCGTAAAGAAACGCACCCTGATAGCCTCCCGAGGTCTTTTTCACATAGGCTACTAGCTGGGGACCTATCAACGCGGCAAAGGCAAACGCTGTGAATATCACATTATAATTATTCGGGAAATATTTCGGGCCAAATGTTTCGGCTGTAGTCGGTGATAACATCGATGCATATGCACCAAACGCCATAGGCACACACAATATCGCAATAACATATAAGGTTTCTGTTCTCACATACGCTAGCAAAAACATGGCTAGGACAGTGATTGCACCAACAATTGTAATTACATTTATACGTCCGATTAGATCTGAGATCCATCCCCAGAAAAGCCGGCCTACGGTCTGAGCAACAGCAAAAAACCCTACAATAAGTGCTGCCCTAGTTTCGTTCCATCCCAGAGAACCTTGCAATATCGGTGAACCTAACGCCAATATCATGCTTCCGCTGATTAGCCCCAATATAAACATGATCCATGTTACATAAAACAGCGGACTTACTAGCATCTCCCTAGTGCTCTTTTCAGATACCGAACCTGATGCAGGCTTTGCATTATTCGCTGAAGCTTGTGCGGTTGATATTGGCGGGCCGGTCCAATCCGACGGGATATCGAACAGGAATCTGGTTCCAACCAGCACTACTGCTGTCATGATAATGCCTAGATAACGAAATGCCATCGAGACATCACCGGTTGATTGGATGATGCTATTGGCTAGAGGAGCCCATATCAACGCGGCAGCCCCGTACGCAGCAGTATATAAACCGGCTGCCAGGCCCTTTTTGTCGGGAAACAACTGGACAACATAGGCGACCAAACTGACGTATATAAAACCGATACCACCGCCGACAAGAACGCCAAAACCTAAATACAATTCCCATATTGAACCCCGCATAATACTAAGATAGAGCATTCCCGCGCCATAAACGCAAGCACCGATAAAGTTATAATTGCTAATCCTTATTTTTGTCCGGAGCTTTGCGAATACTATCGGGATTATAGCAGAGAAAATAATATTTAAGGTATAAGCGAAGGAAATCTCAGCTGTAGACCAATGATATTTATTTGCCAGCGGAATCACATATACACTCCACGTATAAATAACGCCGGAAAAAAACGCACATACCATAGCGGCAATTAAAGCGATCCATCTTTTTTGAGCAAATTCCATGAAAGTCCTCATCTACTTTGTTACTCATATGTAGCATGTCTTTAGTGGCATTCTAACATGAAGTATATTTTCATACAACCGGAATAGTTGCGTTTGATCCCGTCGTTTACGACAATTAATTGGGTTCAGTCACATATCGTTAACGGGAAAAAGCAGGATTCATGCAAAATGTAAGGAACTAGCCATATAGAATATTGGGAATCTATGTCATACTGCCGCGGGCCGTTTCCGCCGACGGCAGAACCGTGCCAGACCAGTTTGGCTAGAAAGGGCTGGAGACAATGACGTCGAGCAAAAAAGCGGCCGACCTGACGTACGGAGTGGACGACAACCCGCCGATTATCGTTTCTCTGCCGCTCGCCTTTCAACAGGTCGTCCTGATGTCCATTGACCTGATCTTCCCGGTGTTAATCGTGCAGGCCATCGCTGGCAGCCTCCAACTGGCGCAAAGCTTCGTCAGCCTGACCATGCTCGCTCTCGGCGTCGGTACATTGCTGCAGTCCCTCCACAAAGGGCCGGTGGGCTCGCGCTATTTCTGCCCTCAGGAGGCGGGCGCCCTGTACTTCCCGGCGTCCGTGCTCGCGGTGCAGAAAGGCGGCATGCCGCTGCTGCTCGGCATGACCGCCCTGGCGGGGCTGACCGAAGTCTTATTATCGCAGATAATCCAGCGCTTCCGATCCCTGTTCCCGCCGGAGCTTGCCGGGCTGGTCGTCGTTATGATCGGCGTCACCATTATCCCCGTCTCGATAACCAACTTTCTCGGCGGCACCGACGGCACGACCGTCGACCTGCCCTCCTTGTATGTCGGCGCGATAACCCTCGGGGTGATGGTCGGCACCAATGTCTGGGGCAAGGGAATTATCCGCCAGTACTCCGTCCTTGTCGGCATGCTGGCCGGCTACCTGGCCGCCTACGCCTCCGGCAACCTCACCGGCGCCGACCTGTCGCACCTGGGCGGACTGCCCCTGGTGGCCGCCCCGGACATCGGCTTCATTGGCTGGTCGTTCGACCCCGGGCTCGTTTTGCCTTTCCTGCTTGCCGTCGTCTGCTCCTCGCTGAAGACCATCGGCAACATCACCACCTGCCAGAAAGCCAATGACCCCGACTGGAAGCGCCTCGACATGAAGACCACCAGAGGCGGCCTGTTGGCCGAAGGCGTTGCCACCATGTTCAGCGGGCTGATCGGCGGCATGGGCGTCAACACCAGCTCAGGCAGCATCGGCCTGTCGATCGCCACCGGCGTGACCAGCCGCCGCCTTGGCGTCTTTGTCGGGCTCATGTTTCTGGCGCTCGCGTTCCTCCCAAAAGCATCCGCGCTCGTGGCGGTCATGCCCAAGCCGGTTATGGGCGCCACCCTGATCGTCGTCATATGCTTCGTAATCGTCACCGGGTTTCAGATTATCCTTTCGCGGATGCTTGACGCCCGTAAAATCTACATCATCGGCCTGTCGCTGATATTCGGCCTCAGCGTCAGCATGGTCCCCGGCCTGCACCAGACCGCCCACCCCGGCCTGCAGCCGCTGTTCAACTCGGCCTTCTCCCTCGCCACCGTCACGGCCATCATCCTCAACCTCCTGTTCCGCATCGGCGTGGCCCAGCGGAAAACGGCCGAGATCGAACCGGGACCGGCGGCGTCGGAGGAAGTGTTCGAATTCATGGAAAGCGCCGGCGCCAGCTGGGGCGCCCGCCGCGACGTCATCCGCCGCGCCGAGTCGGCCCTGACCGAGTTCATGGAATCCGCCGGCGCCCTAGGCTTGGTCGACGGCAAGATCCAGATCGCCGCCAGCTTCGACGAATTCGACGTCGACGTCGACCTCAGCTACACCGGCAGGATGATGGAATTCAGCGCCGTCCGTCCTACCCCCAGCGAGCTGCTCGACGACGAAACCGCCTTCATCAGGCTGTCCGGCTTTATCATCCGCCAGCATACCGACCAGATCAAAACCTCCCTGAGCGACGGCACGTGCAAAATCCGGCTGCATTACGACCACTGATCGCCCGCAAACACGCGGGTCCGATGTAGTAGCCGTGGATGTTTTTGTAAGCGGCAACGTGGTGAAAAACGCAATGTCGGTGCTATAGACGAGCCGCAGGCGGTTAAACACCCAGGTTACAGGTGCCCGCGAATCTCCAGGTAATATATAAAACATCAATCCCATGAAATAATAGGTGCCTCTCTCCTCGCCGAAAAAATATCTCAAAAACCCTATTGACAACACGCACCCATACTGGTATATTGTATACAAAGTTACAAATCGGCGCGGAAAAGCGCGCCAAAAGGCACGAAGTTTACACTTTGACTACTCTGGTGCCCGTGACTGGTAAACAAAATATCGAACATCTACAGGTGATGATTGGGAGAAAAGGAACGGCCCAAACCGCTCAGAGAGCCGGTGGTTGCTGCGAACCGGTGCGGAGGTCGTATCCGAACAACTCGCCCATGAACTGTTTCGCTGAACGCACACGACCCCGTGCAAATAGGCGAAGACGTAAGCCGGGCGTTAGCCGGCAGCCGCTGATGGGCGGTGAGAGAGTACAGTGTAGGGTGGTACCGCGGAATATTCCGCCCCTATTGACGTCATTGATGTCAATAGGGGCGGTTTTGTTTTCGCCGAAACAAAAGGAGGAAGACCGACATGGACACAAGGACAATCAGGATATTCGACACGACGCTGCGGGACGGCGAACAGACCCCGGGCGTTACCCTCAACGCCGCCGAAAAACTGGAGATCGCCCAAATCCTCGCGAAACTTCGCGTCGATATCATCGAAGCCGGTTTTCCGGCTGCCTCCCCCGGCGACTTCGCCGCGGTCAGCGAAATCGCCGCCAAAGTTCGCGGGCCGATCATCGCCGGCCTGGCCCGCACCAACCCCAAGGACATCGAGGCCGCCGTCAACGCCCTCAAAAAAGCCGAACGGCCGCGCATCCACACCTTCATCGCCACCAGCGACATCCACCTGCAATACAAGCTCAAGATGACCAGGGACGAAGTGCTGGCCGCCGCACAGGACGCGGTCCGCCACGCCCGCAGGTTCGTCGACGACGTCGAATTCTCCGCCGAAGACGCCTCCCGCTCCGACCGCGACTATCTCTGCCAGGTCTTTACCGCCGCAATCGCCGCCGGCGCCACAACAATAAACATCCCCGACACCGTCGGCTACACCACGCCGGACGAATTCGGCGCCCTCATCCGCTACATCCGCGAGCGCGTCCCCAACATCGGACAGGCCGTCATCAGCGTCCACTGCCATAACGACCTCGGCATGGCGGTCGCCAACTCGCTGGCCGCCGTCATGAACGGCGCCGGTCAGGTCGAGTGCACCGTAAACGGCCTCGGCGAGCGGGCCGGTAACGCCGCCATGGAAGAAATCATCATGGCCTTCCACACCCGCCCCGAATACTACCGGGCCGCCACCGGCATCGACACCAGCCACATCTACCGCGCTTCGCGGCTGGTCAGCGTCCTCAGCGGCGTCGCCGTCCAGCCCAACAAAGCCGTCGTCGGCGACAACGCCTTCGCCCACGAATCGGGCATCCACCAGCACGGCGTCCTCAATAACGCCCTAACCTACGAAATCATGCGTCCCGAAACCATTGGCCTCAACCGCAACGCCCTCATCCTCGGCAAACTCTCCGGCCGCCACGCCCTCGAAGAGCGCCTCAAAACCCTCGGCTACGACCTCGAACCCGAGCGCATCAACGAAATCTTCGTCAAATTCAAAGAACTGGCCGACCGCAAAAAGATGGTCTTCGACCGCGACATCGAAGCCCTCGTCGCCGAAAAGGCGTCCGAGATGCCTGAATGGTACCGCCTCGTAAACCACCACGTCGTCAGCGGCAACCAGACAACCGCCACCGCCATGGTCAGAATCGAGACCGACCAAGGCTTCACCGAGCAGGCCGCCTGCGGCGACGGGCCGGTGGACGCCGCCTTCAAAGCGATTGAAAAAGCGGTGGGCTTCGCGCTCTGTCTCAAAGACTACCAGATCAAAGCCGTCACCTCGGGTGAAGACGCCCTCGGCGAAGCGACCGTATGGCTCGAACAGGACGGCCGGGTCATCAGCGGCCGCGGTCTCAGCACCGACGTCATCGAAGCCAGCGCCAAGGCGTACGTCAGCGCCATCAATAAACTCATCGCCACCTGCGGCCATCCGGCCGCCGGCGCGATTGCAGCGGGAGGAGAATAAACCCTATGGGCATGACAATGACGGAGAAAATCCTCGCCCGCCACGCGGGCATGGACAGCGTCGTCCCCGGCCAGCTCATCAAATGCCGGGTCGACCTCGTCCTCAGTAACGACATCACCGGGCCGCCGGCCATCGTCGAGTTCGAAAAAATCGGCCGCCCCGTCTTCGACCGGCACAAAATAGCCCTCGTTCCCGACCACTTCACCCCCAACAAAGACATCAAATCCGCCGAGCAGGCCAAATCCCTCCGCGACTTCGCCAAAAAGCACGACATTACCCACTACTGGGAAATCGGCCGCATGGGCATCGAACACGTACTCCTGCCCGAAGAAGGCCTCATCGCCCCCGGCGAACTCATCATCGGCGCCGACTCCCACACCTGCACCTACGGCGCCCTCGGCGCCTTCGCCAGCGGCGTCGGCCACACCGACGCGGGCGCGGCCATGGCCACCGGCGACACCTGGTTCAAAGTGCCTACCGCCATCAAAGTCGAGCTAACCGGCAAGCCGTCGCGCTGGGTCACCGGCAAAGACGTCATCCTCACCCTCATCGGCATGATCGGCGTCGAAGGCGCCCGCTACCAGGCCCTCGAATTCACCGGCCCCGGCGTTGCCGCCCTGACGATGACCGACCGCTTCACCATCGCCAACATGGCCGTCGAAGCCGGCGCCAAAAACGGCATCTTCCCCGTCGACGGCGCCACCGAAGCCTATATAGCCGACAAAGTCAAGCGGCGCTACACCGCCGTCGCCGCCGACCCCGACGCCCAGTACGCCCAGACCGTCGCCATCGACCTCGGCAGCCTCACCCCCACCGTCGCCATGCCCCACCTGCCGGAAAATGTCAAACCGGCGGCAGAACTTGGTCACATCGCCATCGACCAGGCCGTCATCGGCTCCTGCACCAACGGTCGCCTCGACGACCTTGCCCAGGCCGCGTCTGTCCTGGCCGGCCGTAAGATCCATCCCGACGTGCGGGCCATCGTCATCCCCGGCACACAGCAGATATACGCCGAAGCAATGGCCCGCGGCTACATCGCCACCTTCATCCGCGCCGGCGCCGTCGTCAGCACCCCCACCTGCGGGCCTTGCCTGGGCGGCTACATGGGCATCCTCGCCGCCGGCGAACGGGCCATCAGCACCACCAACCGCAACTTCCGCGGCCGCATGGGCCATGTCGACAGCGAGGTCTACCTCGCCAGCCCGGCCGTCGCCGCCGCCAGCGCCGTCACCGGCCATATCTCCGACCCCCGGGAGGTGATGAAATGATTCTCGAAGGAAACGTCTGGCGCTACGGAGACAACGTCGATACCGACGTCATCATCCCCGCCCGCTACCTCAACACCGCCGACCCCAAAGCCCTCGCCGCCCACTGCATGGAAGACCTCGACCCCACCTTCGCCGGCAAAGTCAAGCCGGGGGACATCATCGTCGCCGGCCGCAACTTCGGCTGCGGCTCCTCCCGCGAGCACGCCCCCCTCGCCATCAAGACCAGCGGCGTCACCTGCGTCATCGCCGACGGCTTCGCCCGTATCTTCTACCGCAACGGCATCAACATCGGCCTGCCCCTCGTCGAACTGGGCGCGGCCGTCGCCGAAATCAAAAGCGGCGACCGGATACGCGTCGACCTCGGCGGCGGCACCATCGAAAACCTCGCCAGCGGCAAAAAATTCGCCATCCAGCCGCTGCCCGGCTTCATCCAGGACATCGCTAAGGCCGGCGGCCTCATCAACTACGTCAAGGAGGAAAAGGCGTGAGCAGCAGAAAAATCGTCGTCATCCCCGGCGACGGCATCGGCCCCGAAGTCACCGCCGCCGCGCAGGAAATCCTCGCCCTCGCGGCCAGCAAAGCCGGCCTTGACCTCCAATACACCACCTGCCTCGCCGGCGGCGCGGCTATCGACGCGCGTGGCGTGCCCCTGCCTGAAGACACCCTGGCTGCCGCCAAGATCGCCGATGCCGTCCTCCTCGGCGCGGTCGGCGGGCCCAAATGGGACACCGTCGCCCCCGACATCCGTCCCGAGAAAGCCATCCTCGGCCTCCGCAAAGCCCTCGGCCTCTACGCCAACCTGCGGCCAGTCAAAGTTTCCGGCGCTTTAGCCGCCTACTCGCCCCTCAAGCCTGAAATCGTCACCGGCACAGACATCCTCATCGTCCGCGAACTAACCGGCGGCATCTACTTCGGGCCAAAATGCGAAAGCGAGACTGCGGACGGCGCGGAACGGGCCTGGGACACCGAAATATACAGCGTTCCCGAGGTCGCCCGCATCGTCAGGATGGCTTGCCAGGCCGCCAAAGGCCGCCGCGGCAAAGTCACCTCGGTCGACAAAGCCAACGTCCTCGCCTCCTCCCGCCTCTGGCGGCGGGTCGCCACCGCCACCGCCCAGGAAGCGGGCGTCGACATCGCCCATATGTACGTCGACAACTGCGCTATGCAGCTCGTCCTCGGCCCCAAAACCTTCGACGTCATCGTCACCGGCAACCTGTTCGGCGACATATTGAGCGACGAAGCGGCCGTAGTCGCCGGCTCCATCGGCCTCCTGCCCTCAGCCAGCATCGGCGACGGCCCCGGTCTCTACGAGCCCATCCACGGCTCCGCCCCCGACATCGCCGGCCAAGGCATCGCCAACCCCGTCGGCACCATCCTCTCGGCCGCCATGCTGCTCCGCCACTCCCTCAAGGCCGAAGCGCCCGCCGCCGCCATCGAGCAAGCCGTCGACGCCGTCCTCGCCGGTGGCTACCGCACCGCGGATTTGTACAGACCGGGACTGACGAAAGTATCGACCGAAGATATTGCTAAACTGATAAGCAAACAACTCCAATAGAAATACGCGAATTAACGAAAGGGGGTGATTGTGTGCGTATCTCAGGCGCCCAAATCATCGTCGAATGCCTCAAAGAACAAGGCGTCGACACCGTCTTCGGCTACCCCGGCGGCACAATCCTGCCGCTCTACGATGCCCTCCACGGCTCGCCCGTAAGGCACATTCTCACCGCCCACGAACAGGGAGCGGCCCACGCCGCAGACGGCTTTGCCCGCGCCAGCGGCCGGGTCGGGGTATGCATCGCCACCTCCGGACCGGGCGCCACCAACCTTGTCACCGGCCTGGCGGCCGCCTTCATGGACTCCGTTCCCGTCGTCGCCATCACCGGCCAGGTACCCACCTCCCTCATCGGCCGCGATGCCTTTCAGGAAGTCGACATCACCGGCATAACAATGCCAATAACCAAGCACAACTTCCTTGTCAAAGACCCCGCCAAGCTGGCCGAAACCCTTCGCTACGCCTTCCGCATCGCCGCCTCCGGCCGCCCCGGCCCGGTGCTTGTCGACGTCCCGCGCGACGTCCAGACCGCTGCCGTGCTGTTCGAGCCGGCCACCGCCCCGGACAGAGTGCCCTTCGCCATGAGCGGGGCTGTGCTGGCCCGCATCGACGCCGCGGCCGCAGCCATCGCCAGCGCCCGGCAGCCGGCCGTCATCGTCGGCGGCGGCGCCGTAGCTGCCGAAGCCTCGGCCGAGGTCGCCGCGCTGGCCGAAAGGCTCGCCTGCCCGGTCGTCAGCACCCTCATGGGCCTTGGCGCCATCCCCGCCTCCCATCCGCTCTTCCTCGGCCTTACCGGCATGCATGGCCACAAACCGGCCAACAACTGCATCCACGACGCCGACCTTATCATCGCCGTCGGCAGCCGCTTCAGCGACCGCGTGACAGGCGACCGGGCCAAATACGCCGCCGGCAAAACCGTCATCCACATCGATGTCGACCCGGCGGAGATAGACAAAAACGTCGCCGCCGGCATCGGTCTTACCGGCGACATGAAAACCATCCTCGCCTTTCTGAGCGCCAGGGTGCCCGGAGGTGACACAAAAGCCTGGTGGGAAAAGATCGCCGCATGGCAGGCCGATAACCGCTCAGAGTCCAGCGGAGAGCGTCTTACCGCTCCGTCGTTGTTCGCGGAAATTTCCGCCCAGACCGCCGGCGCCGAGTGCATATTCGCCACCGACGTCGGCCAGCATCAGATGTGGGCCGCCCAGCACCTCAAGATCGAAACCCCGCGCACCTGGCTTACCTCCGGCGGTCTCGGCGCCATGGGCTTTGGCTTGCCGGCCGCCATGGGGGCGCAGTTCGCCTCGCCCGGCAAACGCGTCATCCACATCGCCGGCGACGGCGGCTTCAAAATGACCGGCGCCGAGCTCTACACCGTCGCCGCCCACCGCCTGCCCGTCATCTCCGTCATCGTCAACAACAACGGTCTCGGCATGATCCGCCAGCTCCAGCACGCCTTCTTCGCCAAACGCTACACCGCCTGCGAACTGCCTGCCGTAGACTTCACCGCCTTTGCCGCCGCCTTCGGCATCCCCGCCGCCACCGCCGATACCCCGCAGGAATTTGCCGCCGCCTTCGCCGCCGCCCTTGCCTCGCCAGGCCCGCGGGTAATCGTCGCCAACATCGCCGCCGAAGACCTCGTAACCCCCATGGTGCCGCCGGGGGCGGCCATCAACGCCTATCTCGATATTTGAAAGGAGGTGGCCTAAGTGACCGTCAGCATCGACATGCAAGCAGTCGTCACCGCCGACGCCGAAGCCGAAGCCATACCGGGGGTCGACCCGCGGGCCGACGGAAATCTGCTGCGCCAGTCGCTCGGGGCATAACAAAAAAGAATAAAGAACTTATCAAAAAGTGTATTGACAAAAGTATTAAGTCCGTGGATAATGTATACAACATTACAATGATGTGATGTAAGGAAGTGCGTCTAGGGTTCCGCCGTTAACAAACGGGCCTGGACCGAGCGGCGCAGAATGCGATAACGCATTACACCGTGGGTATAAAAGACCCTGCGGGAAGTTTCTTACGAAAAACGTAGGAGACTTTTGCGCAGGCATTTTTATACCCCGAATTTTTGTATACAGTATTCAGTATGCCTGTACACAACGAGAGGAGGATCAGCGTGAAACACGTGCTGTCGATACTGGTCTACAATCAGCCCGGCGTGCTGGTCAGGGTAGCGGGCATGTTCTCCCGGCGGGGCTTCAATATCCACAGCCTGGCCGTCGGCACGACCCAAGACCCGAGATATTCGCGAATTACCGTGGTGGTGTGCGGCGACAACGGCATCCTCGATCAGGTCGTCAAACAGCTCGACAAACTCGTCGAGGTCGAAGCAATCCAGCTCCTGCCCCCCGAGGCCTCGGTACGGCGGGGGATCGCGATGGTCAAGATCGCGGCCGGCGGCGACAAGCGGGCCGAAGTCCTCAAACTCGCCGAAGTGTTCCGCGCCAACATCGTCGACATTTCCGAGCAAACGGCCACCTTCGAAATCACCGGCGACGACGACAAGATAGATGCCTTCGTCGACCTGCTCGGCCCCTACGGCATCCTGGAAACGGTCCGCACCGGCCTCGCCGGTCTGGCCAGGGGCGAGAGCAACATCCACCAGTACGAGAGGAGAGAATACTATGAGCAAATTGTATTATGATCTTGACGCCAACTGGGATATGATCAGCAGCAAGAAAATCGCCGTCATCGGTTACGGCAGCCAGGGCCACGCCCACGCCCTCAACCTCAAGGAGAGCGGCATCGACGTAACCGTCGGCCTCTATAAAGGCAGCAAATCCTGGCAGAAAGCCGAAACCGACGGCCTCAAAGTAGCCGCCGTCGCCGACGCCGTCGCCTGCGCCGACATCGTCATGATCCTCATCCCCGACGAAAGACAGGGCCAGGTCTACCGCGACCACATCGCCCCCAACCTCAAAGCCGGCGCTTCCCTCGCCTTCGCCCACGGCTTCAACATCCACTTCAGCCAGGTCGTGCCTCCCGGCAACATCGACGTCTTTATGGTCGCCCCCAAAGGCCCCGGCCACCTCGTCCGGCGGATGTACACCGAAGGCAAAGGCGTCCCCTGCCTGATGGCCGTCTACCAGAACTTCACCGGCAACGCCCAGGAAATCGCCCTCGCTTATGCACGGGGCATTGGCGGCACCCGCGCCGGCGTCCTCGCCACCACCTTCAAGGAAGAAACCGAGACCGACCTCTTCGGCGAACAGGCCGTCCTCTGCGGCGGTGTAACCGAGCTCATCAAGGCGGGCTTCGAAACCCTCGTGGAAGCCGGCTATCAGCCCGAATCGGCCTACTTCGAGTGCCTGCACGAAATGAAGCTCATCGTCGACCTCATGTACGAAGGCGGCATCGGCATGATGCGCTACTCCATCAGCGACACCGCCGAATTCGGCGACTACATGACAGGCAGACGCATCATCCCCGACTCGACCCGCGCAGAGATGCGGCAGATCCTCGCCGAAATCCAGAGCGGCGAGTTCGCCAAAAAATGGATCCTCGAAAATCAGGCCAACCGCCCTGTCTTCAACGCCATGCGCAGGAGCGAGGCCGAGCACCAGATCGAAAAAGTCGGCAAAGACCTCAGAGCCATGATGCCCTGGCTCAAGAAATAACAGCCAGCTTCTCGGCGGATACCGAATAAAAGGCAAGGAGGGATCGTGATGGAACGTTTAGTGCATGTTGGCGGGATCAGCGACGACCTTGGCGGCGTCGACCCGCACGCGGACCAGAACCTGCTGCGCCTCGCCGGAATCGCCTAGGACCTCTTCTCCTTAACGGATTAATACTACGATAAAAGTGATGATCGGGACGGGTATGCGACCAGCAGTCGCCGCAGAGAGCCGGGGGAGGTGAGAGCCCGGCGCGGCTGCCGCATATCAGATCACCCGTGAGCTCTTCCCCGACGGCCTCAGGCCCTAGACGGAAGCGCGACCGCGCGTTACAGCGGAGCCGGCTGATGGGCCGGTATGAAGAGTTATAAACGATAGGGTGGTACCGCGGATACCCGCCCCTATCGGCGCCTATGCGCCGATAGGGGCCTTTTATTTTCCGGGCTTGGCAATAGCCAGGCATCTTGTATGGAGGTGCAGACATCATGCAGCTAACCGGAGCGGAGGCTGTCGTAAAAAGCCTTGTGGAAGAAGGCGTCGATACCGTATTCGGCTATCCCGGCGGCCAGATCATGCCGCTTTATGACGCGCTCTACGACGCGCCCCTCAGGCACATCCTCACCGTCCACGAGCAGGGGGCCGTCCACGCCGCCGACGGCTACGCCCGCGCCAGCGGCAAGGTCGGGGTGTGCATCGCCACCTCAGGCCCGGGGGCGACCAACCTCGTCACCGGGTTGGCCGCCGCCTACCTCGACTCGGTGCCGCTCGTCGCCATCACCGGCCAGGTGCCCACCGGCATGCTCGGCCGCGACTCCTTCCAGGAAGTCGACATCACCGGCATCACCATGTCGGTCACCAAGCACAACTTCCTTGTCCGCGACGCCGCCCGCGTCCCCGAAGTTATGCGCCTGGCCTTCCGCATCGCCCGCTCAGGGCGGCCGGGGCCGGTGCTTGTCGACCTGCCGCGCGACGTCCAGCAGGGCCTTATGACCTTTTACCCCGCCGAACCTGCACCCGCCAAGCGTAACGGGGACGGCGCGCGGGCAGAAGAGGCGCTCAGGCGGGCGGCGGCGGCGATAACGGCGGCCCGGCGGCCGGTCATGGTCCTGGGCGGCGGCGTCATCCGCGGCCAGGCCAGCCGCGAGGCGTCGCTGCTTGCCGAAAAGCTCGGCCTGCCGGTCGTCAGCACCCTCATGGGACTCGGCGCTCTGCCGTCCACCCATCCCCAGTGGCTCGGCCTCACCGGCATGCACGGCCACGTCGCCGCCAACCGCACCGTCCACGAAGCAGACCTCGTCATCGCCGTCGGCAGCCGCTTCAGCGACCGCGTCACCGGCGACCCCAAACGCTACCCGGCCGGCAAAACCTTTATCCACCTCGACATTGACCGCTCCGAAGTCGGCAAAAACGTCGCCAGCCACATCGCCCTCATCGGCGAACTGCGGCCGCTGCTTGCCAGCCTCGCCGCCCAGGCCGCCGCAGGCGACATCGCCGACTGGAATGGCGCCGTCGCCGCCTGGCGGGAAGAAAACAAACCCGAATACTGCGCCGACAGCCTCAACGCCCCCTGGATAATGCGCGAGATCTCCCGCCACGCCGCCGGCCAGCCCGTCGTCTTCGCCACCGATGTCGGCCAGCACCAGATGTGGGCCGCCCAGCACATGTCCGTCGACGCCCCCGGCACCTGGCTGACCTCCGGCGGCCTCGGCTGCATGGGCTTCGGTCTCCCCGCCGCCATGGGGGCTCAGGTCGCCGCTCCCGATCACCGCGTCATCCTCGTCGCCGGCGACGGCGGCTTCAAGATGACCGGCATGGAGCTCTACACCCTCGCCGCCTACAACCTGCCGGTGATCGCCGTCGTCATCGACAACCGTTGCCTGGGCATGGTTCGCCAGTGGCAGCAGCTCTTCTACCGCGAACGTTACTCCTCCAGTCTCGCGCCACGGGAAATGGACTTCGCCGCCTTCGCCGAAGTGTGCGGCGTTCCCGGCAGGCGGGTCGCCACCCCGGCCGAGTTCACCGCCGCCTTTACCGCCGCCTGGCAGGCCGGTGGGCCGGCCGTCATCGCCGCCGACATTGCGACAAAGGATATTGTGACGCCGATGATTGCCCCCGGAGCCGCCTTGAACGAATTTGTAAAGTAAGCGGCTGTTGTAGGCCCCCATCCGCATTGTTAGTCCTGCCCGGCAGATGGGGGCTTCTGAACGGTCGCGGCGCAATGCAAAAGAAGGATAGAGGGTTTTTTGTAGCGGGGGGAAAACATAATATATAGAAGAAACCTGTCGGAAGGTGCCTTGCCCATGACCGCTACCAACCGGAACAAAGCCACGATAACGCTGGGGCTGGTTTCTTTCGGCTTCATCGCCAGCCATCCCTTCGCCCACACATTTACCGGCGGCCTGCTGGCCAGCGGCTTCAGCGCCGCCATGGTCGGCGGTCTGGCCGACTGGTTCGCCGTGTCCGCCCTCTTCCGCCGCCCCCTCGGCATCCCCTTCCGCACCGCGCTCATCCCCCGCAATCGCGCCCGCATCACCGAGGCCATCATCGCCATGGTCGAGGACGAACTCTTAACCCGCGAAAACATCCGCGCCACCATCGGCCGCTACGATATCGCCGCCCTCGTCGTCCGCTACCTCGCCGACTACGACGGCAAAGCCCGCATCAGCGAATTCCTCGCCAAGATAGGCGACGACGCCGTCGGCCAGATCAACCCCGACAAGATCGGCCACTTCCTTGCCGCCCTCGTCCGCGACAACGCCGGCCAGATAAAGCTCGCCCCGCTGCTTTCCCAAACGGTAGAATGGTCGGTCAGGCACGGCTACGCCGACCGGCTGGCCGACTTTATCCTTGGCGAGCTCGAAGCCCTTATCGCTCAGCCTCAGGTGGGCGAACTGCTCGCTTCCTTCATCGGCGAGGCACGGCAGGCCTACGAGCGCGACCTGCGCCGCCGCCAGTTCGCCGGCCAGTTCCTCGAGGGACTGGGCTTCACCCCCGCCGCCATGGCCGCCATCGCCCAGCGAGAAGGCGGCCAGCTCCTGCGCGCCCTCCGGGATTCCGTCCACCCCTGGCGTGAAAACCTGCGCCAGTGGGCGCTCGCCCTTGCCGTGCGCCTCAAAAACGACCCCGACCTGCAAGAGCGGGTCGAGCGGGCCAAAAACGAATGGCTGGCCGGGCGGACCGACCTGGCCGAACACATCGGCGGCGGCGTGGCCGTCATCCTCAAGGCGGCGGCCGGCGACACCGGCCGGGCGGTCATCAGACGCTGGCTGACCGCCCAGGTGGACCGCCTGGTGTTCGCTTTCAGAGACGACGCCGGCCAGCAGCAGGCTCTCGCCCAACTTCTCCGGCAGGCGCTTATGGCGTTTATCGACACTCATCACGCCCACATCGGCACCATGGTCCGCGAACGTCTCGACCAATACTCGTCCGCAGCGCTGGTAGAATTCATCGAAGGCCGGGTCGGCAACGACCTGCAGATGATTCGCATCAACGGCTCGGTCGTTGGTGGGTTGGCAGGCATGCTCATCTTCCTGCTGACCCACTGGTGGTAACCGTGGGCGCCGCCGCTTACCGCCGCAAAGCCGACAGAGTGCTGGCGCTTGTCTTCGCCCTGTTCGTGGCCGCCGCTGCGGCCAAATACCGCTATCCGGATACGCTGGGCGTAAAAGTGCTATTCATTGTTGCCGAAGCCGCTCTCGTTGGCGGGATCGCCGACTGGTTCGCCGTCACCGCTCTCTTCAGGAGGCCGCTTGGCTTCCCCTGGCACACCGCCCTCATTCCCAGAAGCCGCGACAAAATCGTCACAGCCATCGCCGGAGCGGTTCAAAACGAACTGCTCAGCAAAGAATCCATCAAACGGCGCCTTGTCGGCGTCCGGCTTGTTGACGTCATCGTCGGCTGGCTCGAAGAAGGAAATCGTCAGGCGCTGCTGCCCGATCTGGCCGCCCGCTACGCCCAGTCGGCCTGGGACAACCTCGACATCCCCGCCACCGCCCGCTACGGGCAGAAATGGCTCAAGGCCATCCTCCACGAAGCCGACCTGGCCGCCTACAGTCGCCGGGGGCTCGCGTGGCTGCTCGCCAGCGGCCGGGCCGACCGGATAACAGAGCAGCTCCTGGCCGAAATAACCGCCGTCGCGGCCCGCGACAGCACCCGGCAGGCCATCGGGCGCTACCTCGAACAATACGCGCAAAACGCAGCCCGCAGCTGGTGGCAGAAGCTTGTCCTCAGCCTGGCCGAGGCAACCGACACCCTCAACACCGCCGAAGCCGCCGCCGTCCTTCACGCCGAACTCCTGCTTCTCCTCGGCGACCTCGCCGCCGCCGATCACCCCGTCCGCGCCTGGATGCGGACCAGGCTGGCAGCGGCCGCGGACCGCCTGGGCGACGACCCGGTCTGGACGACAGGTCTCGACGCCTGGCGGAAGGGGCTTGCCGGCCGGCTGCGCCTCGAAGAAGCGCTGACTGCCGTCGGCACCCTGGCGGTCCGCAACGCCCCGCCCGACTGGCCGTCGGCGTGGGCGGCCCGCCAGGCCGACAAACTGTGGGCGGCCTTCAAGGCCGACGACGCCATGCGGGACTGGGTGGAAGAACAGCTTCAGACCGCTTTGAGCCGCTTCATCGACAGCGAGCACGACCTCGTTGCCGCCGTCGTCAGGGATGCGCTCGTACGCCTCAGCGACGAAGACCTCAACATGTTCATCGAAGACAAGGCCGGCGAAGACCTTGCCTGGATACGCATCAACGGCTCGGTCGTCGGCGGCGTCGTCGGGCTGCTGCTGTTTCTGTTTCTCCACTATCTCTATGACCCGTACGTAGTGCCTTTGGTTCATTCAGTACTAAGATAAACGGCTACTGACTAATGTACACCGGCGTTCCCACCGCCACCATCCCCGCCAGCTCCAGCACATCGCGGTTATACATACGGATGCAGCCGCGCGACACATAGCCGCCGATCGAGGCAGGGTTGTTGGTGCCGTGGATGCCGTAGCGCGGAATGCTCAGGCCGAGCCACATCGCCCCGAAAGGACCGCCGGGGTTGGGCCGCTTCACGACGATCGTGTAAGACCCTGGCGGCGTCTGATGGCCCGGCCGGCCAACCCCGACAGGATAAGTGTTGATTAGCCGGCCGTTGCCGATCAGCGACAGGGTGCGGGCGGACAAGGAGATGCGGATAGCGTAGGTCATATAATCACCTCCCTCCATCATATGTCGCGGTCGTTGATAAAGCCCCGTCTGCGGCGTTGCTCCTCGGCTGCCATCCTCAGCGTACGTCCGTGTACGCTTCTGGTGTCAGCCTCCGGTGCGCCTGGCATCCGGGGCTTTCTGAACGACCGCAAAGTAAAACAAATTAAAAGCAGGCAGCGAAATCGCTGCCTGCTTCGGCATATCTATGCCCTATTTCTCGAATCGTTCCTTCCAGTGCTGGCCGTCGCAGAACGGCTTGTTCGCCGACTTGCCGCAGCGGCAGAGAGTATAGTGGCTTTTCGCCTCCGGCGCCGAGCCGTCGGCGTCCTTGACCGCTATCCCGCCCGTGCAGCGCAGCGGCCCGCCCTTGTCCACCTTGATTGCCGGCGGTCCGTCGCCCCAGTCCTTGTGGCGCTCGCCGTTTACCGTATAGCTCAGCGCCCCGGACGGGCAGCTCTCGATCACCCTGATGATCTCCTCCGCCGACGCCGCGTCGGGGTCTATCCACGGGGCGCCGTCCTTTTTGAACACCGCCGGCAGCCCCCGCAGGCACTCGGCCGAGTGGGCGCACACGCGCCTGTTGTCGTGGATAGTGATATGCCTGCCGGCATAAGCCTTGCTCCGGCCGGCCGGCGTGCTTCTCTCCCGCTTGCCGACAAAACCGATTTTACTGTGGGTGCCGTCGCAATAAGGCTTGTGGCTAGAAGCGCCGCAGCGGCACAGCGAAGTCACCGCCTCCAGTGGCAGGTTCCGCCCGCCCGGGCCGGTCATTTTCTCGACATCGACAACCATATAGGGGCTATAAGGGGTGAAAACGACCATCGGCGTCCTCACGTCGCCTTCTTTGGGCGGTGTTCCTTCCTTGCTCATATCCGTACCTCCCGACCAGCACCGTATTTGGGAAAATATTCCCTGCCGGCTGCCGCGAATCCTTCTTCCGCCCGTCAGACAAGATAACGGAGGTATACATACACCGTCGCGATAACGACTGTAAGCAACATAATTGGAAAGGCGACTTTAAAGAAACCTTTATCTCAATCAAATGAGATAGCGCAGATACAAATACACCGTCGAAATGGCAATCGTCAGCAGCATGATCGGGAAAGCGATCTTAAAATAACCCTTGAAAGAGATATTGTAGCCCTCCTGGGCTGCCAGTCCGGCGACGATGATGTTGGCGCTCGCGCCGATGATCGTGCCGTTGCCGCCCAGGCAAGCGCCGAGAGCCAGGCTCCACCACAGCGGCTCCAGATTGGCCACGCCCATCGTGCCCATATCCTTGATCAGCGGGATCATCGTCGCCACGAAGGGGATATTGTCCACGAACGCCGAAGCTATCGCGCTCAGCCACAGGATGAGCAGCGCGGTAGCCGTCACATTGCCGGCCGTCAGCCTAATCGCCTCCTGCGCCAGCCACTTGATGACCCCCGTTTCCACCAAGCCGCCCACCAGCACGAACAGCCCGACAAAGAAAAACAGCGCCACCCACTCCACCTTGTGAAAAATGTGCTCCAGCCCGTGCTCGGACTGCCTTGCGGCCAGGAGCAGGAGAATGCTCGCCCCGAACAGGGCGACAGTCGCCGACTCCAGATGGAAGAGCTGGTGGGTAGTAAAGAGGAAGATCGTGAGAGTCAGGACAGCCAGGCAGGTTTTGAGCAGCTTTATGTTGGCAAGCTGCTTGGTCTCGTCGAGATGCATTATCTTTTCCCGCAGTTCGTCGGTTGTCACGAGTTTTTTGCGGTATATCCAGGCCAGGAGCGCAATGACGATGAAATGCATGAAAAAGGAAATCAGAAACAGATTGTTGAGAAATGCCATGAAAGTCAGCTCTTTCACCGCACTGCCGATCATGATGTTCGGCGGGTCGCCGATAAGAGTGGCCGTGCCGCCGACATTGGAAGCGATGATCTGGGCGATGAGATAAGGAATGGGCGGCACCTCAAGCTGGCGGGTGATGCTGATCGTCACCGGCACCGTCAGCAACACGGTGGTCACATTGTCTAAGAGCGCCGAGCAAACCGCCGTCAGTGTGCCGAGGGCGATGAATAGCTTCACCGGGTCGCCGTTCACCTTCTTGGCCGACCAGATGGCCAGATAGCGGAATAGGCCGGTTTCGGCGGTCACGCCGACGATAATCATCATCCCCACCAGCAGTCCGATCGTGTTGAAATCGATGTGGTGGATGGCCTGCTCCTGGCTGAGGATGCCGAACACGACCATCAGCATGCCGCCCACCATCGCCAGGACGGTACGGTGGATCTTTTCGGAAATAATCAGGGCGTACACAGCGACAAAGACCGTTACCGCGAAAATTACCTGGTTGTCCATTAACCTACCTCCATGACCAATATCAAAGACGCATACCGACAAACAAAAAGGAGGGGACCTTGGTGACAGTCTCCTCCAAAAAATCAGCCATATGCGCTTAGGTTACATTTTATCCTATTTTCCGGTGACAGGTCAAGTGGGCCACAGAAAACTAAATCAGATAACGCAAGTATACATACACAGTACAGATGGCGATCGACATCAGCATAAGGGGGAAAGCGATCTTGAAGAAACCCTTGAAAGTGATATTGTATCCTTCCTGGGCCGCCAACCCGGCGACGATGATGTTGGCGCTTGCGCCGATAATCGTGCCGTTGCCGCCCAGGCAAGCGCCGAGGGCCAGGCTCCACCACAGCGGCTCGAGATTGGCCACGCCCATCGTGCCCATATCCTTGATCAGCGGGATCATCGTCGCCACGAAGGGGATATTGTCCACGAACGCCGAAGCTATCGCGCTCAGCCACAGGATGAGCAGCGCGGTCGCCGTCACATTGCCGGCCGTCAGCTTGACGGCTTCCTGGGCCAGCCACTTGATGACGCCGGTATCCACCAGGCCGCCGACGACTACGAACAGGCCGACGAAGAAAAACAGCGCCACCCACTCGACCTTATTAAAGACATGCTCCAGGCCGTGTTCGGTATGCTTGGCGGTAAGCACCAGCAGCAGGCTGGCGCCGGTAAGGGCAGCGGTGGCCGAGTCGAGGTGGAAAAGCTGGTGGGTGGTGAAAAGGAAAATTGTGAACGCCAGCACGAACAGGCAAGTCTTAAGCAGGGGGATGTTGGTAAGCTGTTTGGTTTCATCCAGTTCGCGGATTTTCGCCCGCAGCTCGTCGGTGGTTTGGAGTTTGTCGCGATAAATACGCGACATAATAAAGATAGTGATAAAGTGGATAAAGAAAGAAATAAGAAACAGATTTTTGGCGAAAGCCATGAAAGTCAGTTCTTTCACGGCGCTGCCGATCATGATATTGGGGGGGTCGCCGATGAGGGTGGCTGTGCCGCCAATGTTCGAAGCAATTATCTGCGCTATAAGGAAAGGCATCGGTGAAATATTGAGTTGACGGGTGATGCTGATCGTCACCGGCACGGTCAACAGCACGGTCGTGACATTGTCGAGAAACGCCGAACACACGGCAGTCAGCGTGGCGAGGGCGTAAAAAAGCTTGACAGGGTCGCCATCCACCTTCTTGGCCGACCAGATGGCCAAATAGCGGAAAAGGCCTGTCTCGGCAGTGATGCCGACGATGATCATCATTCCCACCAGCAGACCGATAGTGTTGAAGTCGATATGGTGGATAGCCCGCTCCTGGGTGATAACGCCGGCGAGGATAAGCGCCATCCCGCCCGCCATAGCCAGGATAGTGCGATGCATTTTTTCGCTGATGATCAGGGCATACACCAAGAGAAAAATAGAAACTGCGATTATTACCTGCTTATCCAAAACCAGGACTCCCTTCATTGTGCGTCTGGGTGACATGCTGTGAGAGCGCTACTCGTCCTGAAGGACACAAAAAAGCAAAGCCAGGGGAAACCTACTCTGCAGGCCCCTCCCAGCTCCGCGGCAATAAGCACTAT
Source organism: Sporomusaceae bacterium (assembly GCA_031460455.1). Classification (NCBI taxonomy): domain Bacteria; kingdom Bacillati; phylum Bacillota; class Negativicutes; order Selenomonadales; family Sporomusaceae; species Sporomusaceae bacterium. The sequence goes on along the minus strand of JAVKTQ010000014.1, from coordinate 62,175 downwards.
AGGTATTATTTTAATTCATTATTTGCTAACAAGCAAGGATAAAGTGCCGCAATTCCGGCAATAAGATAATTTTTATCACAAACGCAGCGCCGCTTCCGCAGCCAGGGGCGAACGCTCGCACTCGTCGTACTGCAGCGTCACCTGGAAGCACAGCTTCGAGCCGCGCATCTTCTCGCTAGCGTAGCTCAGGCCGTTCGAGCGGCTGTCGAGGAACGGATTGTCGATCTGCTCCGGGTCGCCGAGCAGAATGATCTTCGTACCCAACCCCGGCCTGGTGATAACCCCTTTGGCCTGGCGAGGCGTGGCATTCTGCATTTCGTCGAGGATCATCCAGTACTTATAGAGCGAACGGCCGCGCTGATAAGCCAGCGCCTCGGTCTGGATAATGCGCTTGTCGAACAGCATCTGGACAGTGTCTTCCACCTGGGATATTTCCTTTGCCTCGGTCATCATATGCCCCGACATGAGGGTGAACATATTATCGCGCACCCCCCGCATATACGGGCTGATCTTCTCATTCTCCGATCCCGGCAGGAAGCCGATATCCTCATCCATGGGGATATTGGGCCGGCAGATGAGGAGGTGGTGATAGTCGCGGGGACGGCAGTCGAGGTGCTTATAAAGGCCGACCGCCAACGAATAAAAAGTCTTGGCCGTCCCGGCGGGGCCCTTGATGATGACCAGCGGCGCCTCGTCGGCGTCCATCATCAGGCATTCCTGCATAAAAACCTGGCCGATATTGCGCGGCGTGACGCCAAACGGGTTGCGGTTGCGGAACTTCAGATGCACCACCTTATCCCCGTCGAAGCGCCCCAGGGCGGTATGGCGATCGTTATCGGTCGACCGGATGAGCATGAACTGGTTGGTCACGAATACGCCCTGTTTCAGCGTGTGGTCGGTCTCGTCGTACTCGCTGAGCTGGGCGGGGTCAATGGCGTTGCCGTCGTCGAGGTGGAACTTGTTGATCGTATCCGAAGATGTATAGACAACCGTGCGCCCCGTATATTGGTCCTCGATCGCGGCCACCTTATCGTTGCGGAAATCCTCCGCCTGGATGTCGAGAATGACCGCCTTGACGCGCAAATTGGTATCGCGGCTGACCAGCACCGTATGATAGCCGTTATCCGCGAGGCCCTTGCAGACCTGGAGAATGCGGTTGTCCGGCTTCGCCCGGTCCCAGTGGGGGGGCAGATTAATATCCAGGCAGTTAGTCTCGATGCGCAGGATGCCGCCCTGCTCGTTGAGCGGAATGCCGTTCAGCAGATTGCCCTCAGAGCGCAGCTCGTCGATGATGCGGCTGACCTGGCGGCTGTGGGCGCCGCGCTCGGTCGACTCCGACTTGAACTTGTCGAGCTCTTCCAGCACAACTTCGGGGATAATCACCGTGTGCTCGCTGAATGCAAAGATAGCTTGGGGAGAATAAAGTAAAACATTAGTATCGAGCACATAATGCTTTTTCAATGGAATCCCCCTTTTGACAAAAAGTGCTACCTGCTTCCATTATAAATGAAAACCACAATATCTGCACTAAGTTTATAGCCTGACCCGCAACATATGGGGTAGAACCCCCGGCTCCCTGTGCTATAATAATAACAGGAACAGTCAGGAGGAAATGCCATGGGCGAACGCCTGCTTGTCGCCGCCGTCGTATCCTTCGCCACGGTGTGCGAGATACTCGACGTCGTCTCCAAAGCGGTATACGATAAGATCCTCCGGCAGAGTACGGACAATACGCAGCAGGGGTGAAAGCATGCACATAGGAATAATCGGCGTAGGCCGCATGGGCAGGGAACTCGCCCGTCGCCTCAAAGACCATGTCGACCTCACCGTCTTCGACCGCGATGCCGCCTTCCTGGCCGCCATGCAAAGCGAGCTCGGCCTGCCCGCCGCCGGCTCCATCGACGAACTGGCGGCCATCGGCACCGTCATCCTCGCCGTCCCCGACCCCGAAGTCATCAACTGCATCAAAGACTTCAACCAGCTCAAAACCCCCGTGACCGTCATCAACATCGCCACAAACGTCGCCCAGCACGTCCTCGAAGAAACGGCCGTCGCGCCCGTCCGCTGCATAAACGTCAAATTCGTCGGCCACGCCGGCGAAATGTCCCTCGGGCTCGATCCGGTCGTCATCATCGACAGCCGGCCGGCCGACCTCGTACCGGTCGCCAAAGAAATCTTCGCCGCCGTCGGCCACGTCATCGTCGGCAAGGCCGACATCGTCAGCTTCATCAACACCACCGCCGCCGAGAAAGCGCTCGAAGCGGCCGTTTACATCGAAGAAGGCCTGCGCCAGCAGAACGTCACCGACCCCGACATCGTCAAAAGCGCCATCCGCCAGGTTGCAGCCGGCGTGCTCAAAGCATATGCCGACCAGGATCTAGGACCCTTCGCCCGCCAGATCGTCCGCGCCGTCCGGGCCAAGATGCGAAAATAGGGCAGGCCGTTGATAGCCCCCATCTGCGTTGTTGGTTCTGCGGGCGCTTGCTAGCGTACGTCCGAGTACGCGTCGCATCGCGTCCTCGAACCGCCTAGCATCTGGGGACTCTGAACGGCCTGCGCATATCATAATAATTTGTACGCCCCTGTACCGGGGCGATTCTTTTTTGCCCTCCAAACTGGTCGGTTCCAAATATAGCAAAACTGGCGATTGACGACAGGCCGGATTAGCGGTATATTTTCATCATGGCGGATAATCCGCCCGGAGGTGCCGATGCTGCTGCTCACCGTCGACGAACACAGCCTTGAGCCCATATACCGGCAGATCGTCGCCCAGATCAGGGACAAGATCGCCGGCCGCGTTCTGCTGCCCGGCGAAAAACTCCCTTCCACCCGGCGGCTGGCCGACCAGCTCGCCATTCACCGCTCCACCGTCGCCACCGCCTACCAGGAATTGTGGGCCCTCGGCTTCGTCGACCTCGGCCCCGGCTCCTGCCCGCGCGTCCGCGACCGCATGCAGATAGCCACCGCCGCCGACCGCGGTGAAAAAGGCCTCGTCGACTGGCAAACCATTGTCTCACCGGCCAGCGACACCATCTGGCAGACTTACCGCCGGCTCGATCCGCCCGGCCGGGAAAGCACCCCGGCCCTCATCAACTTCGCCAGCATGAACATGGACAGCCGGCTCTTTCCCCTCGAAAGCTTCCGTGCCTGCCTCGACCGGGCGGTGAAAAACCACGGCGACACCCTCCTCGGCTACGGCGCCAGGGCCGGCTTCCGGCCGCTCAGGGAATACATCGCCCGCCGTCTCCAAAGCCACGGCATATCCGTAACCGCCGAAGAAATCCTCATCACCAACGGCTCGCAGCAGGGCATCGACCTCGTCTTTCGCATGATCGCCGCCCCCGGCAAGACCGTCGCCATCGAATCCCCCACCTACGACTACGTTCTGCCGCTGCTGCGTTTTTACGGCCTAAGGCCGGTCGAGATTCCCATCCGCCAGGGAGGCATGGACCTCGACGCCCTTGCCGCGGCCCTAGCCAAAGAGCGGCCCGTCCTCGTCTACACCATGCCAACATTCCAGAACCCCACCGGCATCAGCACCGGCCAGGCCCACCGCGAACGCCTCCTCTCGCTGTGCGAACAGCACCGCATCCCCATCCTTGAAGACGGCTTCGAGGAAGAGATGAAATACAGCGGCCGCGTCGTCCTGCCTGTCAAATCGATGGATAAACGCCAGCTCGTCATCTACTGCGGCACCTACTCCAAAGTCCTCTTCCCCGGCGTCCGCATCGGCTGGCTGGCGGCCGAAAAAGAATGCGTCGAGCGGCTCGTCGCCATCCATCGTTTCAGCGAACTCGCCCCCAGCATGATCCTCCAGGCGGCCATCCACGAATTCTGCCAGAGCGGCCACTACGACCGCCACATCGGCCGCATGCACCGCGCCTACCGCAAAAGGATGCAGACCGCCGTCCGCGCCCTCCACCGCCACATCGATCTCGCCTGGGCCGAATGGACCGCGCCCAGCGGCGGTTTCCTCATCTGGCTCAAGCTCAAACCGGTCCCTCATCCTCCGTCCGACTGGAAAGCCCTGCTCGCCGCCCACGGCGTCGAGGCTACCACCGGCAGCAGCTTTTTCTACGGCGAGACCCCCGATACATACCTGCGCCTCTCCATCTCTCCCCTCAACGAGACAGAAATCACCGAAGGCGTCCAGCGCCTCGCCGCGGCGCTCCGCGAAGCCCACCAGTCTCACTAAACGGAAAAATACTCGGAACCGGCGGCAATAGCCGGCTGACCGTCGTATAAATTGCCGGAAATGGCCCCATGTTAAAGTTGATGCACGATACAGGAGGTAGAAACACAATGGAACAAGGAACTTTTCGCGTAAAAGCCGGCCTGGCGGAAATGCTCAAAGGCGGCGTAATCATGGACGTAACCACCCCCGAACAGGCTAAAATCGCCGAACAGGCCGGCGCCTGCGCCGTAATGGCCCTTGAGAGGGTCCCGGCCGACATCCGCGCCGCCGGCGGCGTCGCCCGCATGGCCGACCCTACCATCATCCAGAAAATAATGGAAGTCGTCACTATTCCCGTCATGGCCAAAGCGCGCATCGGCCACTTCGTCGAGGCCCGCATCCTCGAGGCCCTCGGCGCCGACTACATCGACGAGAGCGAAGTCCTCACCCCCGCCGACGACAAATACCACATCAACAAACACGACTTCAAGGTACCCTTCGTCTGCGGCGCCAAAAACCTCGGCGAAGCGCTCCGCCGCATCGGCGAAGGCGCGGCCATGATCCGCACCAAAGGCGAGCCCGGCACCGGCAACGTCGTCGAAGCCGTCAAGCATATCCGCATGGTCATGAGCGAAATCCGCCTCCTTCAGAACCTCCCCGAAGAAGAAGTCGCCGCCTTTGCCAAAAACATCGCCGCCCCCATCGACCTAGTCCAAGAAACCAAGAAACTCGGCCGTCTGCCGGTTGTCAACTTCGCCGCCGGCGGTATCGCCACCCCGGCTGACGCCGCCCTCATGATGCAGCTCGGCTGCGACGGCATCTTCGTCGGCTCGGGCATCTTCAAATCCGGCGACCCGGCCGCCAGGGCCAAAGCCATCGTCGCCGCCACCACCTACTACAACGACCCCAAAGTCCTCGCCGAAGTCTCCCGCGGGTTGGGCGAAGCCATGCCTGGTCTGGAGATTTCCACCATCGCGCCCCATGAGCGGATGCAGGAGCGGGGCTGGTAACAGTGAAAATCGGCGTACTCGCCCTCCAGGGCGCCTTCCGCGAACACCGCTGGATGCTGGAGCGCTGCGGCGCTGAAGCCGTCGAAGTCAGGAAACCCGAAGACCTCGACGACCTCGCCGGCCTCGTCATCCCCGGCGGTGAAAGCACCACTATCGGCAAACTGCTTGTCGAATGGGGCCTCATGGATAAAATCAAGGAACGTGCCGCCGCCGGCATGGCCGTCTACGGCACCTGCGCCGGCATGATCCTCCTTGCCAGGGAGATCGTCGGCAGCGACCAGCCGCGCCTCGGCCTCATGGACGCCACCGTGCGGCGCAACGCCTTCGGCCGCCAGCGCGAGAGCTTCGAAGCCGACCTTAATGTCCCCGAATTCGGCGCCGAACCGGTGAGAGCTGTGTTTATCCGCGCCCCCTTCATCGAAAACGCCGGGCCGGACGTCAAAGTGCTGGCCGCCGTCGGCGACCACATCGTCATCGCCCGCCAGGGCAAATTCCTCGTTACCGCCTTCCATCCCGAACTCACCGACGACGACCGTATCCACAAATATTTCCTAGAAATGATCCAAGGCAAGGCATAATAGAAGGGCCAGCGAATATATTACATATTCGCTGGCCCTTTTCGCGGCAGCCTATAAGGTCCATCTGCGGCGTTGCTCTTCAGAGCGCTTGCTAGCGTACGCAACCAAGTACGCGTCGCGGCGCGTTCGCACCCTTCCGGGTATAAGCGACCACATCAACGCTAAAGCGTTGTGTGTCTGCTTATCCGGTGCGCCTTGCATCTGGAGCCTTCTAGGCCGCCGCAGGGATAACCTTTGGAGGAGGCATCGCCATGCACATCCCCGCCGGTATCCTTGCCCGCGCCGAGCGCGCCCTCACCCTCACCCCCGCCCAGGAGGAGGCCGTCGTCGCCGATTTTCGCGCCGCCATGACCGCCGGGCTGGCCGGCGAACAGAGCTCTCTCAAAATGCTGCCCTCCCACCTCGGCAAGCCGACCGGCGACGAGCGCGGCCTCTTTCTCGCCCTCGACTTCGGCGGCAGCAATGTCCGCGTCCAGCTCATCGAACTCCAGGGGCAGGGGAAATGGCTCGTCCGCAGCCAGACCGCCGCCCCGCTCCGCGACCCGGCGGGCGCCTACGACTATACGGCCGCCGCCGTCACCGGCGAGCAGCTCTTCGACTTCCTCGCCGCCCAGATCGCCGCCCTCGTCGACGACGGACGCGACTACCTTCTCGGCCACACCTTCTCCTTCCCGTGCCGCCAGCCCGACCTCGGCCACGCCGTCCTCCTCGGCTGGACAAAGGAAATAAAGACCGCCGGCGTCGAAGGCCGCGAAGTGAGCGGCCTGCTGGCCGCCGCCCTCGCCCGCCGGGGCCTCGCGCGGGTACGGCCCGTCGCCGTCATCAACGACACCGTCGGCACCATGCTCGCCGCCGCCTATCGCGACGGCAGCGCCGACATCGCCGCCATCTGCGGCACCGGCCACAACACCTGCTACTACGACGACGCCCGCGACACCATCATCAACATGGAATCAGGCAACTTCGCCGCCCTGCCCCTCAGCTCCTGGGACGACGCCCTTGACACCGCCAGCGAACACCCCGGCGCCCAGCGCCTCGAAAAGGCGGTCGCCGGCCGCTACCTCGGCGAAATCGCCCGCCTTATCGTCGCCGACGCCGGCGGCGAGACCGGCCCGCCCTACTCGCTTACCGCCGAAGATCTTGCCCGCTGGCTGGCGGAACCCGACGGCCTGCGCCGCCGTCTCGCCACCCTCGTCGCCGGGCGCTCCGCCCGGCTGGTCGCCGCCACCTTCCGCAGCGTCCTCACTCACATCGACCCAGGCCGAAAATACAAACACACCGTCGCTATCGACGGCTCGCTGTACGAAAAAATGCCCGGCTACGCCGGAATGCTGGCCGCCGCGCTCGGCGCCTCCCCCGTCCTCGTTAAAGACGGTTCCGGGGCAGGGGCGGCTGTCGCCGCCGCGCTGACCGTCAGTCGCCGTTAGAGCGGGCGGTGGGCGGTTCGTCCCAGCGGGGCATATTGCCGCGGGGGCTGTTGAAGACCGAGTTGATCGCATGGGTCGCGTTAAGCTGGGTCATCAGCCAGATATACATATCCCGTAAGCTGTTGAGATCGAAATGAGTATTCTTAAGCGCGTTCAGCGTCCAGGCCGCCAGCCAGATGAACAGGAAAACGACCGTGATCGCCCCGACGCACACGTTCGGGGCGTTGACGACAAGCTTCCACATGCAGGGTCGCTCCTTTCCTAAGATGCTACAAGGTATGCAGCTGGCGACCCGTTCGCCCCTGTGAAAACAAAACCCCCGCCTCACTGCGCAGTGAGGCGGGGGCTTTCATACCAGAGCCTTCTTTATTGGCGATTATCGCGTGGCAGTTTCTCCAGCGCCTTGATCAGCAGCGTCAGCACCCGGTTGACCGGCGTCGGCACCCCGAAGCGCTCGCCCTCGCGGACAAGCGCGCCGTTGATCGCCTCGATCTCCGTCATCCGGCCCCCCGACAGATCCTGCAGCATCGACGAGCGATTCTGGGCCGTGGCTACGGCGACGGCCAGCACCTTCTCCACCGGATTGCCATACGGCAGCTTCACCCCGGCGGCGTCCGCCACCCTCACCGCCTCCTCCACCGCCATCGCCAGCACCTGCCTGGTCTCCTCATGGTCAGCCAGCTCGCCGTTCTTCAGGCCGGTGATACCGGTGAGCGCGTTGATGCCCACATTGACGATCAGCTTGCCCCAGATAAGCGACGCCACATTGTCGTCGGCGATTGTCGTAATACCGGCCTTCGTAAGACAGGCGGCGATCTTCTGCAGGCGCTCGGTCAGTCCGCCGCCCATCTCGCCGATATGTGTCTCGCCGCTGCCGCCGTGCATAATCCGTCCCGGCCCCAGCAGCGTCGCCCCCTGGGCGGTCGTTCCGGCAATCACCCTGGCGGCGCCTACCGCCGCGGCAATCGTCTCGGCGTTGCCGTAGCCGTTCTGGAGGGTCAGTACCGCCGTATCCGGGCCGAGCAGGGCGGCGGCCGTCGCGGCCGCATTGGCGGTCGCGGTCGACTTCACGAAAATGATCGCCAGCTCGGCGGCGCCGATGTCCTCCAATCTGGTCGTCGCCTTCGGCCGGGCCACGATATCCCCGGCCGGCGAGGCAATCGAAAGCCCCTTGTCGTTTATGGTCCGGACATGCTCTTCCCACACGTCCAGCAGCCAGACCTCTTCCCCCGCCAGCGCCAGGCGTCCGCCGAAAAGGCTGCCCATGGCGCCGGCGCCGATGATGGCGATTTTCACAGTCTCACCCCCGGGTTAATAGAGCCGTTTGAGCACTTCGTCCTTCATCGTGAAGCTGTGCTCCGGCCCGGGGAACTTGCCGGTGGCCACTTCCTCGGCGTAAGCGTTAAAAGCGGCGACGATATCCTGGCTGACATTCGCGTACTGCTTGACGAACTTCGGCACGAAGCGGTCGAACAGACCGATAAGATCGTGGGTGACAAGCACCTGGCCGTCGCAGTGGACACCGGCGCCGATGCCGATTGTCGGGATGGTCAGCTTCTTGGTAATGATCTCCGCCAGCGGCGCGGGGATAGCCTCAAGCACAATCGCGAACGCGCCGGCCTCTTCCAGCTTCAGCGCCTCGTTGATCATCCGCTCGGCCGCGGCCGTATCTTTGCCCTGCACCTTGAAGCCGCCGAGAGCCGAAGCCGTCTGCGGCGTAAGGCCGATATGGGCCATTACCGGGATGCCGCCGTTGACGATCGCCCTGACCGTCTCAACCACCGTCAGGCCGCCCTCCAGCTTAATGCAGTCGGCGCCGCCCTCCTTCATCATCCTGGTGGCGTTATAAACCGCGTCGCTGATGCTCATATTGTACGAGCCGAACGGCAGGTCGCCGACGATCAGCGTATTCTTCGCGCCGCGCACCGTCGCCTTGCAATGGTGGATCATCTCGTCCATCGTTACCGGCACCGTGCCGTCGTAACCCAGCACCACCATGCCCAGCGAATCGCCGACAAGGATTAGCTCGATGTCGGTCTTGTCCACCAGAATGCCGGTCGGATAATCGTAGGCCGTTACCATGCGGATTTTCTTGCCCTGCTCCTTCATCTCTTTGAGCGAGGGGATTGTCACCTTCTGCTTAGCCATAGGACGTTTCCTCCAATCGAATATTGAATACCGGTCGATGCGCGTGACGCCGCCGATGTCTACTGCAATTAATTCGCTGCCGGCAAATATTTCCCTGCCGTTAACCGCAAGCGAAAGGGTGGTTCCCCACCCTTTCGTCTACTTATTTCCCTTGTTTTTGCCGCCCTTGCCGCCGCCGCACTTCTCCTCGAAGCCGGAGAATGCGGCGAAATCGCCCTGCACCGGGCTACCCTGCGCGATTTTGTCCTTATTTTTGGCCATCGTTATTCCTCCTCACCGCTCGCTAAGAGCATCCTGCGATACACTTGAACCCGCACTTCACGCAGGCATCGCCGCTCAGCACGTCCTTATCGACGGCGCAGGATGCGCCCTCGCGGCTGCTGACAGACTGCTCGCTCTGGGAAAGCAAAACAATCACCCCTTTCCCCGATAGTGTAGCCCGGAAAGGAGTGAAATATATACTATTCTCACCGGCCGGCGCCAAGTAGCATCTCCAGCCTCACGATAAACTCCCCCTGCGCGCGGTTAATCTTACGCTTCGCCGCCGGCACGGGGAAAAAAGCCGCCTGGTCGATCTCCGGGAACCATTGCTCCCGCCCCGACTTGGGCGGCCACTCCAGCGGAAAAAGGTTGCTCGCCGGAATCCGGCCATCCTCCCATTCGCCCGCGAACGCCCACGCGTGCACCGTCTTGCCGCTCGCCTGCACCACCGACCCCAGCGGCAGGAACTCGCCCGCCGCCGTCATGCCCGTCTCCTCGGCAAACTCGCGGACGGCGGCCGTCAGCAGATCCTCGCCGGCCTCGATCTCCCCCTTGGGGATGCCCCAGTAGCCAAGGTCCTTATGCTTCAGGTAAGGCCCGCCGGGGTGGGCCAGGAATATCTCCAGCTCGCCGTTTTTTCGCCGGAACATCATCAGGCCGGCGCTGATCTTATTCATAGTCATGGGTTGTTCCCTCCGCCCGGGCGATATTGTCGTCCGGCAAATCCATTATAGAAGTTTTCCCGTAAGGTGTCAGCCGGAAACAGGAATAAAAACCCTCCGTCCGGAAATATTGAATAGAAACCATACCCGAGGGAGGCATACAAAATGCTGTTCACCCCGTTCACCGCCAAGGGCCTGACCCTGAAAAACCGCATCGTCATGCCGCCGATGTGCAACTACGTCGCCGGCCGCGTGGGCCTCGCCACCGACTGGCACTACATCCACTACGTCACCCGCGCCGTCGGCGGCGTCGGGCTCATTATCCAGGAAGCCACCGGCGTCGAGGACGGCGGCCGCATCACCGCCCGCGACCTCGGCCTATGGAACGACGGCCAGCGGGACGGCCTGGCGCGCATCGTCGCCGCTGCTCATCAGTACGGGGCCAAAATCGCCGTCCAGCTCAACCACGCCGGGCGCAAAAGCGAAGTCGAATACCTCGAGCCAGTCGGACCGTCGGCCATTCCCTTCAGCGACAAACACCGCACCCCCCGCGAACTCACCGCAGACGACATCGCCGCCATCGTCGAACGCTTCGCCGCCGCCGCCCGCCGCGCCGCCGCCGCCGGCTACGACGCCGTCGAAATCCACGGCGCCCACGGCTACCTTATCAGCCAGTTCCTCTCCCCCCTCAGCAACAAGCGCGACGACGGCTACGGCGGCTCTCCGGCGGGTCGCGCCCGCCTGCTCGGCGAAATCGTCGCCGCCGTGCGCGCCGTCCTCCCGGCCGCCATGCCGATCATCGTCAGAGTCTCGGCCTCCGACTGGGAAGAAGGCGGCAACACCCCCGAATCGATGGCCGCCATGCTAAACCTCGTCAAAGGCGAAGGCATAGATATCGTCAACGTCAGCTCCGGCGCCGTCACCCCCGCCGTGCCGCGGGCCTTCCCCGGCTACCAGATACCCTTCGCCCTCACCATCAAAGAAAAAACCGGCCTGCCCGTCATCGGCGGCGGCCTCATCACCGACCCCATCCAGGCCCAGCAGGTCGTCAAAACCGGCGTCGACCTCGTCTTCCTCGGCCGCGAGCTGCTGCGCAGCCCCTACTGGCCGCGCAAGGCCGCCTTTGTCCTCGGCCAGGAGACCGACTGGCCGGAGCCTTACCTGCGGGGCAAATTCCTGTGAACGGCCTGCCGGAGAGCGTCGCCCTGCTTATCATCGACGTCCAGCAGGCCATCGACGACCCCGCGTGGGCCAAACACGGCCCGCGCAACAACCCCCGTGCCGAGGAAAACATCGCCGCCCTGCTCGCCGCCTGGCGCCGTGCCGGGCGCACCGTCGTCCACGCCAAACACGAATCGGTCGAGCCCGGCTCTACCTATCGCCCCGGCCAGCCCGGCTGCGAATTCAAACCCTGCGCCGCGCCGCTCGCCGGCGAACAAGTCGTCGTCAAACACGTCAACAGCGCCTTCATCGGCACCGGCCTGGCGGAAACCCTGCGGGCCGCCGGCGCCCAAAGCCTCGTCATCTGCGGCGTCATCACCAACAACTCCGTCGAAGCAACCGTCCGCATGGCCGGCAACCTCGGCTTCGACACCTGGCTCGCCCACGACGCCGCCTTCACCTTCGCCCGCCCCGACTACGACGGCCGCCTCCGGAGCGCCGCCGAAGTCCACGCCATGTCGCTCGCCAACCTTGAGGGCGAATACTGCCGCGTCGTCACAACCGGCGAAATACTCGCCATGATCCAATAACCCCCTGGGAGTGGTCGTCATGAAAGTCGCCGCCGTTAACGTTCCCGGCTACGCCCGCGCCGCAGTGGAAAATTGGTGCTACCCCGTTTGTTAGTGATACCATGGATTAGAGTATTATGCTCTATTACCTGCCATTGGTGGCATGTCCACAAAAGAAACATTTTCGTTTCCTTCGCCTTAATAGGTGGCGAAATACTTTTCAAACAAATTATGCTTTAACATGCTCCAAACATCTCGTGAAATAAGCCGCGAACATCTCCGCCTTGAATCGCCAATCCTGCTTTTTTATCTGCTCTAAGTTTTCTTGGGAAAGTACTTTAAATAATTCTGGACGGGATATAAACTGCCGGATGGCCTGCTTGAGACAGCTAACCGAGCGCTCCTTGAGAATAAATTCGGATTGTTTTGGCCCGAATACTTGGGGGACAATACCCACATCGGTAGATATCACGGGAACTCCGCAAGCCATCGCCTCCAAGACCGGGTTAGGCGTGCCTTCTATTTTGGAGGCGCAAACATAGAGATCAATTTTTGCATAATAATTTACCATCTCGCGGTGGGGGATCAGTTTTTCCGCCCGATCGGCCATAAGCAGTTCCACAGGCAAGCCTTCCTTGACCAGTTGCCTGATTGCTGGCTGAAGAATAGTATTAACTCCCTTGAAATCTTCGCTAGGAGCCGCTAAGCCTCCCCAGCGGCTGTGCCCCGTCCACCCGATCAAGATCTTGCAGGATTCGGCTCCCCGGAACCGCTGTAAGTTCACCGGATAAAACAGCGACAGGTCTATACCGTCTTCAAGTACGGCAGATGGCTTGGGATAACCGTCGATATGGGAGTATATTTCAAATAATCGTTTTGATGAGACGTAATAGCCATCAACAATGTTTTGGAATAAAAACAATTTTTCCGCAATCTCTCTTTTTTTCAAGTATAAATGATCATAGACCGCGGTAGAAAAAAACTGGCGGGCAAGCGCGTTCGCAGCGAGTGGATATGCTTTATGATCCGGGGACAGGAGAGACTCGATAAGCCGAAGATCTTCCCGCCAGAAAAAGTGTACGACGCGGCAATCTTTGACCATTGATAAAAGCTGTGGAATGTCCTTTATTTGGCTCATAGATAAAACCGTGAAATTAAACCGGTCGCTTAAATAACAGCAAAGCTCACGTGCGATGTTGGCAAACGCCCAATAATCCGCATCGAGGATTAAAGCAATCTTCGGAAGGGAAGGACTCGCTTGCCCCATACATTCCGAACCGGGGTCTTTCATCTTGGCACACCATCCTGGCCTTAATTTCGTATCCTTTACACCGGAAGTCATTCTTTAGCGGCGATCCAGGCAATAAGCGCATCGTCCCAAACCACCAGTTTGTGCTTTTTCTCGAAATATTCGGCCGCCCCTCTGATCGTTTCCAGCGACCATCGCAGCTTTTCGTATTGCCTGTCCAGCTCTGCTACTGCCTCACAATGATCATGCACCCAGGCAAAGCACCCGGTATTTCCGATCTTGTAGCCTGCCTGGAACAGGCGGATCGACAAATCCAGATCCTCGTAGCCTATGAACATTCCTTCATCATAGGCGCCGATTTGTTGAAACGTCTGTTTTTTTATTACACACGCTCCGCCGCTGAGAAAAGTGGACAGGAAACACTGACCGGAGAAACTGTTTTGCTGTTGCGGTATCCAGGCGCTTTTGCATATTGTATGATATTTGTCATCTTGGGGCCAGATGTAAAAATGTCCCCCTATCGCAGTTACGGTACCGTCTTTATCGAGCAGCGGCAGATTCAAGAAGTGGCAGCCGAGCAAAGCGATATCGGTCTGTATGGCTTGCAGCGGATCATCGATGAAATATATGTCGTTGTCGAGAAACATGATCCAGTCAGTATTAACATAGGGGATGGTGCGATTGCGTCCACCCCCGACGCCATGGTTTTTTTCCAGCTCCACGATCCGCCAGCGAAAGGGGAAGCTTTTACATGCTTCCTGTAGCTGGATGAGCTCCTTGGCTGCCGACCCATTATCGACGATCAGGATTTCACCGGCAAACCGAGGGATGTGTTTGACAATCGACGCCAGTAGTCTGGCGGATAATGCCGAACGATTTAAAGACAGAAAGGTGATTGTTAGATTCTTGCCAAGCGTCCCGATATTAGGGCCATCTTCAGCGGATGAATCTTTTGACAGAAAATAGTGATTAGGCTCAAACAGATAATCGGTCTTGCGGATACCGGGGATGAGGCGGCTGCGACGGGGCTTTTTCATCGGAAGAATCCTCCCAAGGAAGGACGATATCAGACCAACTTGTTCGTGCAGTACAGACATTCGGGATGAGGGTACAATCCATTGACCGCCAGATTTCTGAGCCTACGCATTTCCGGCGTATTATTTGGATCATCAGCGCTAAATATATTTCCGGCACAAAAGCGCGGCAAAACCGGACCGATGCAGCCACCGACGTTTCCGGCCGCGTCAATGCTAATAACTTTCTTGTACGATTTACAGATTGGCCTCCCGCCCGCCGATGGACGGCCAAATCTTAGGTAACTCGGGGGAGTAACGATATAGGGACGACTACCTATTACTCTTTCGATATCCCCGATAATCGAGCGATCATTTACAGTAATTATTTTTTCTACCTGTTCCGGACGGAGATCGTCCGGCAGATAATTAGCGATACGCAGGAACGTCGGCTGCAGATCATCGCACAGATCGAGTATTTTACCCAAGTCCTGATAATTATTCTTGGACACCGTGTAACAAAACCCCAGATTGTTGTACTTTTCTTTAAGCTGCCGATAATTTTGCACCATGGGCGTGAAGATGTCTGAGCCGCATGCTGCCAAAGTGCTGCCTGCATTCCATCCATATAAGCGAAACGAAATATAGTCTGGCTCGTAACGCAGGGAAAGCAGTTTATCCCCATAAGCTCCGTTCGTATTAATCCCGATAGTTTTGTGCAAGGATTTAACGTAATCTACGAGCTCAGTTATCCGTGGGAAAAGTAGCGGGTCGGGTTCTCCCATAACATGAAACGTACGGAGATGGGGGTATAACTCAAGGATTCTCGCAACAATTGACTTCGCCATCCCGTCGGCAGGTCTGCCGCCGACGAATTTTTCCCCGCAATCGCCTCGTTCCGGATGCTCGGTATTCAGTGCATGAAGATAACAACTGGTGGGCTGGCGGCGCGCTTTCCAGGACCTACCCCCTAAGGAGAATCGTGATTCGGCGGCCGACGGCGCTACCATCAGTCGTAGCTGCTCTCTAAGCCAGGGCCGATAATCGTGATCCCAGCTCACCCCATGCTTCTTGATCAATCTTTGGTATGAAATTTCGATAATCTGCTCATCGTACCGCGTAAGAACCGCCTTTTTTGTTTCCTCATCCTGGACCTGGCGATGATCGTGGACCAGCAATATATCCTCTACGCTCCGAGTTCTTACCGGGTTCCCCGACAGAAGGGCCCTTAACGCCAATTCCCAGTCCTCTAAGCCAACCTTTATTTCGCGGTCATAAAGCCCCAGCCGGTCAAACAGCCGCCTGCTCACTATTGCGGCCCCGCCGGGGAACATATTCGACGCTGCCGTTTCCGCTATGTGTGTTTTAACATGGCCATCTTCAACCCCCATAGACAGGTGTGGCACGTAGCGTTTATCGTGGACATTAAATAAACGAGGGACGAACGCCTCGATTTCCGGATATGCTACAACATGGTTTTGTAAAACCTCCAGCCAATCCGCAGTGTAAATCCGGATATCGTTATCGACAAAAAAAAGCCATGGTTCCCGAGTATTTTGAATCAGGGCGTTTCGCCCGACCCCCACCCCTAAGTTTGACGGCGACTCGAATATCTGGATATTGGGGTGGTTGCGACAAAATAATCTCAGGTCCCGGCAGGCGCTCTCCGATGAATTATTATTCAGCACATAGATATTGACTCCCGAACTCAGAAAGCTTTTGATGCACTCGATCGTTTGGGGCATTTTTTCGTGAAACAGGATACACACGCCGGGTTTTTGGGCTGGAATGTGAGTCACCCCCTCCGTGGAACTGGCCCACACCACTTATTCCCCGTCTCGGTTTCGACGGAGGCACAACTATCTCATTTCTGCCTTTGTATGTCTCTACAGAATCGTCTCTTTACGGCGACGATTCAGGAGCATGAGGAGCCGCATGGGTCCGGGATGATAAATAGGGTCATGGGTGATCCCGATACTTTTGGCAACTATGGAGCATAGATCAACACGGGCGACAACTTCATTGACAAGTTCTCCGCCCGGAGTAAGAATTTCCACGCTATTTGATTCCGACGATGCGGCCGGGGTGAGAAGGGCGATACGGCAGTCTTCGATTTCCTGCAAGTTGCCAAAATAAGTAAAGCCATCCGCGCTGAACAATAGTACATTGGTGTTTAGTCCGCATGATAGTTCCTTGATGAATGCCCGATTGCATATCTCTAAAAAAAAGCTCACAAAATATGTACCTCCTCTAACAAATAGGTTGGAAAGTGTACTATACTGTATGCGTGAAAAGCCGAAACTGCTACTTAGCTATGGCTGTTCCAGACCCGCTATCGTCAGCGTTTATCTGCTTGAACTCAACATAACATGATGAGTCCTGCCGAATAGTCACAATAACCGCAAATGATTATAAACTATGGGCAGGCGTTTGGAATTATATTCTGTCCGCACTTTCAGAACAAATTAATCGCATAATAAGGTGAATTTGCCACGTTCATACACCTGTGCCTCGTACCCCTGGGGGACGCAGCCTTTGCCAAGGCCAAAGACGAGGACAAGCCGGTGTTCCTGAACATAGGCTACAGTTCATGCCATTGGTGCCATTTTCATAAAAGCTAATGTATTTGAACATTAATAAACCACCATCTACGGATAGTTCAACTGCTCTTTTTTTCTGAGCAAAGCGGGGTGTTGCAATGAAAGTCGCAGCGGTAAAGGTTGATAGCTATACCTACGAAGAAGTAGAGCGGGGACTGAATGAAGCGCTTGGCCTTATCGGCGGCATAGAACGCTTCGTCGCCCCCGGCGACAAGGTGCTTGTCAAACCGAACATGCTCGAAGGCCTGCCCCCCGAAAAGGCGGTCACCACCCATCCCGAAGTGCTGCGGGCACTGCTCCTGGCCGTCAGAGCGGGCGGCGCCAAGCCTTTCGTCGGCGACTCGCCCGGCACCACCGGCACCCTCAAAGCGGCCGAAAAGTGCGGGCTGGCCGCCGTCTGCCGCGAGCTTGCTGTCCCGCTCGTCCCCTTCGACGCCACCGTCGACATCCCATACCCCGCCGGCGCCACCGTCCAGAAATTCGCCCTCGCCACCCCTTTCGCCGCGGCCGACAAAGTCATCTCCCTCGCCAAGATGAAAACCCACACCTTCATGGGCATTACCGGCGCGGCCAAGAACATGTTTGGCTTCATCGTCGGCATGCGCAAAGCCCAGTTCCATCTGCGCATGCAGGCCCGGCCCGAATTCGCCGCCATGCTCATCGACCTGGCAAGCTTAGTAAAGCCCGCCCTGTCGATCATTGACGGCATTGTCGGCATGGAAGGCAATGGCCCGCGCAACGGCCGCCCGGTTAACGCCGGGGTTATTCTGGCCGGGGCCGACTGCTTCGCCGTCGACCTCGTCATGGCCGAAATCATGGGCTTCGATCCGGCGCGCCTGCCGCTCGTCGCCCTCGCCCTCGAACGCGGCCTCACGCCGCCCCTCGCCGGCATCGAGCTTATCGGCAGCGCCAGCGGCGTAAGGCGGAAATTCGTCCCGCCCCGCAGCATGCTGACCCTCGCCGACCGCATCCCCGGCTGGGCCGCCGAGCTCGGCCGCAGCCAACTCACCGCCCGGCCCGAGATCGGCGATACCTGCATCGGCTGCGGCCGCTGCGCCGCCCACTGCCCGCCAGGTGCCATGACCGTCGTCAACGACAAAGTCCGCATCGACTACGACAAATGCATCCGCTGCTACTGCTGCCAGGAGCATTGTCCGGCAGACGCCGTGTATTTGGAAGAGGGTCATATGCTGAAGCTGGCCAAGCGGTTTTTATAATATGGTATTTTGAGCTAACGCCATTACCGGCTGTGTATATTGACAAAGGTATCAAAATAGGCTAAAATCAATTCGACGATTATCGAAATATGATATAACGAAAATAGAGGGTGCAAAAATGGATACAAAAAGAATGGCAAAGGTATTCAAGGCTCTCTCGCATCCGAACAGACTGGAACTATACTTAAAAATCGCCAAGGCGCACGAAGCCAGCTTTGAAACCGGCTGCGAATGCTTTGTCACCGATATCATCGACTCTTTGAAGATCGGCGCTCCGACCATTTCCCACCATATCAAGGAGCTGGCCAATGCCGACTTGATCAGTACGGAAAAGAAAGGCAAATATTTAATCTGTAAGGTAAACGAAGAACTGGTTGAAGAAGTTAGTCAACTGTTGGCACTGCAGCATAAATAATCCAGACTGCTTTTTAAATCGCCTAAAGATTCGATAGTTATAAAAGTGTTGAAATATGTCGAGGAGGGATTCCATGAAGGTCGTTATTTTCGGAGCAACGGGGATGGTCGGCAGAGGTGTCCTGCGGGAGTGCCTGCTTGATTCCCAAGTTGAAGCCGTTCTTGCGGTCGGGCGCAGTGCGACCGGTCTCCGGAATGAAAAGCTGCAGGAGATCGTGCACAAAGACTTGCAGAACTTGCCTGCGATCGAGGGTAGTCTACCGGGCTATGACGTGTGCTTTTTCTGCCTCGGCGTAAGTTCGGTAGGCATGAAGGAAGAGGAATATCGGCGGGTGACCTATAGTCTCACGCTGGCGGTGGCGCAGACCCTGGTTAAACTTAACCCTAATATGACTTTCATCTATGTATCGGGATCAGGTACCGACAGCACCGAACAGGGACGCGTCATGTGGGCGAGAGTGAAGGGCAAAACGGAAAATGCGCTGCTGAGCATGCCGTTCAAGGCCGCCTATATGTTTCGCCCGGCATACATCCAGCCGCGCCATGGAATCGTCTCGAAAACGAAGTTATACCGGGTGCTGTATATCGGCTTGGGTATTCTCGATCCTGTATGGAAGACGCTTTTTCCGCAGTATGTCACAACGACGGAAATATTGGGGCGGGCAATGATCAAAGTAGCGAAGGAAGGCGCTCCCACCCCGATCATTGAGAGTAAGGACATCGGCGCGTTCGGTGGGGCGTAAGCGGAGTTTTGCCGGATGATAAAAATTCCGGAACCGGAATTGAACAAAAGAGTTAAATAGAGGAGAGATTAAATTGCTATACAGAAAATACGGGAAAACCAACGAAATGGTTTCTGCCTTGGGGTTCGGCTGCATGAGGCTGCCGGTTATCGGCAACGACCCGACCAACATCGACGAGGACAAGGCGCTCGGCATGCTCCGATATGCCATCGATGCCGGCGTAAACTATGTCGACACCGCATATCCGTACCACGGCACAGGCTTTACCCAGGGCGGGGCCAGCGAACTTTTTGTCGCCAAAGCGCTGAAAGACGGCTACCGGCAGAAAGTCAACGTCGCCACGAAACTGCCGAGCTGGCTGGTGAAAACCAGAGCCGATATGGACCGGTACCTGGATGAACAGCTGGCGCGCCTGGAAACGGATGTAATCGACTTTTACCTGGTACATAATCTGAATAAAGGGGTCTGGCCAATACTAAAAGCCGCCGGCATTGACGAATTCTTGGGGCAGGCGATTAAAGACGGGAGAATCAGATATGCCGGATTTTCCTTCCACGATCAGGTCGGGCTGTTCAAGGAAATTGTCGACTATTACGATTGGTCTTTCTGTCAAATCCAGTACAATTATCTGGACGAAAACTATCAGGCCGGCAGAGAAGGACTGGAGTACGCGGCCCGAAAAGGGTTGGGCGTCGCCATCATGGAGCCCCTGAGAGGCGGCAATCTGGTCAGGCTGCCCGCGGCTGCGCAGGCTGTTTTCGACCGCGCCGAAGTCAAAAGAACACCGGCGGAATGGGCTCTCAGTTGGGTATTGAACCACCCGGAAGTTTCCGTGGTATTGAGCGGGATGACTACCATCGAGCAGGTTGCCGAAAACATAAGAGTGGCCCGGCAAGCCGCGGCGAACTCTCTGACGGCGCAAGAAATTGCGCTGGTCGGTGAAGTCAAACAGCTATTTACAGAAAGAATAAAGGTCAATTGCACCGCATGCGGCTATTGCCTGCCGTGTCCGGCCGGGATCCATATTCCTACCTGTTTGGCGATATACAACGATTACTACGTTTTTGACGGCACTCCCGAAGCCAAACAACGGTATGGGATCATAACGAATTTTGCCGCCCCCGCCTCCAAATGCGTGGAGTGCGGCAAATGCGAAAGCCATTGTCCGCAGGGACTGGAAATTCGTAAAGAATTGAAAAATATCAAGGCGCTGTTTGAGTAACCCGGCGCCTGCCGCGCCTGTCGCGATAATTCTGCGGCTCGCGGCAGGAAAAACGGTCATCACGCAGAATACATGCATCAACAATCCAAGATGCATAGATTTGCTGAGCATACCTCTAGTAGTTTTTACTACTAGGGGTTTTTTGTACCGGATAACCATACAAAATTGACCGGGAGTTGACAGCGTGACTGAAATCGGGGAGAAGATAAAAAACCTTGCCATCGGGCTCGCGAAAATCCCCAGCATCGTCGGCACCAAAGGGGAAATAACCATTGCGGAAACGATTTACGAATACTTCCGCAAGCTGGACTACTTCCGGCGTCATCCCGATCGGCTCCGTCTGCTGCCGGTGAGAGGCGACCGCCTCGGCAGGCAGACCGTCGCCGCCGTCATCCGCGGGGGAAATTGCGCCGCGCCCCGGCATCTCCTCTGTCTCGGCCACATCGACACCGTCGGCACCGACGACTACGCCGAGCTCCGCCAGTACGCCACCGACCCCGAAGCGCTCAGGGCCAAGCTGCCGGCCGTCAAATTCGCCGCAGAAACACTTGCCGAGATAACCTCCCCCGAGTGGCTCCTCGGCCGGGGCATCCTCGACATGAAGACCGGGGTCGCCGCCCTCATGGTCATGATGGAGGAATTCTCCCTCCGGGCGGGCGAGCTGACAGGCAACCTCGTCTTCCTCGGCGTCCCCGACGAAGAGGGCAACTCCGCCGGCATGCTCTCCGCAGTGCAGGATCTGGCCGAAATGCTCGGCGAAGAAGGCGGGGAATTCATCGCCGCCATCGACACCGACTACACCACCGGGCGCTATCCCGGCGACACCGGCCGCTACGTCTACATCGGCACCACCGGCAAGCTGCTGCCCTGCTTCTATCTCTACGGCGAAGAGACTCACGTCGGCGAGGCCTTCAACGGTCTCGACGCCAACCTCCTGGCCTCGGAAGTGCTCTACCAGATGGACCTCAGCACCGACCTGTGCGACATCGCCGACGGCGAGGTCACCCTGCCGCCGGTCAGCCTCTCCCAGCGCGACCTCAAGGCCGAATACTCGGCGCAGACGGCCAACGCGGTCAATCTCTACTTCAACTACGCCACCCACAGCAGCCAGCCGGACGAAGTTCTCGCGAAGTGCAAGCAAAAAGCGATCAAATCCTTTGAAAACGTCATAAAGCGGCTCAACGAAGAATACGAGAAATACTGCGCCCTGAGCGCCATCCCGTTCCGGCGGTTGCCGTGGGAGGTGAACGTCCTCACCTACGAAGAGCTCTACCATAACGTGAAGCGGGAAATCGGCGGTGAGCTCGACCGGATAATAGAACAACTCAGCGAAAAACTGCGGGCCCAAAACGTGGACGAGCGCGAGTTTTCCCTGGCCATCGTCCAGGAAGTCCACAGCCGGTATTCGGACAAAAACTCGAAGATAATCGTCTATTTCGCCCCGCCCTATTATCCGCACATCTACGTCAAAGACGACGACAAAAAGGGCAAAGCTCTCCTCGACGCCGTGACCAAAGCGGTCGGCGACGCCAGCGCCCGCTACGACTACGACATCGTCACCAAGAAATTTTACCCCTACATCTCCGACCTCAGCTACTGCGGCATCGCCGACGACCGGAGCGTCGCCAGGCTGACCGGCAACATGCCGGCCTGGGGCAGACGGTACACCCTGCCGGTGAAAGCCATCAAGGCCATCAGCATGCCGGTGGTCAACATCGGCCCTTACGGCAAAGACGCCCACAAACTGTCGGAGCGGGTGTGCACGCGCTACTCCTTCGACGCCATGCCGGCCATCCTCGGCGACACCATCGCTAATCTCCTGATCGACAAGAGCGGGAAAAAATGTGAGGAGGAAAGAAAATGAGTTTCAAGCTACCGTCCTACCGGCAGCCCGATTTTGCGCAGTCCCACTTTCGCGCATGCCCCGACGCCGCTTTACGGCCGGTGGAGAAGCCCGGCGTCGCGCCCGACAACTTCCACGCCACCACCATCTTCCCGGAATACTTCAAAATCGGGGGCCAATGGACGCTGCTCAGCCAGAGCCGGATGGACTGCACCGTTGTCCTCGGAGCGGACGGACGCCTGGAAGCGAAAGAATTCAGGCGCCTGCAGCCGGGCGACATGGTAGTTGTCGGCAGGACCGAAGACGGGGGCGAAGGCATCTACATCCACACCCGAGGCTTCCGGGAGGACTCGGGCCTGGCGGAAACGTTCGCCTTCCGCACCGGCCGCTCGCGGGAAACCTCCTACTCGCGGGACTACGACCGCCTGTACGAACTACTGCGCTTCGAAAAAGGCCACGGCTATATCGTCTGGGTGCTCGGCCCGGCGGTCGTATTCGACTCCGACTCGAAAAAAGCGATGATCTCCCTGATCGAAAACGGCTTCGTCCACGCCATCCTCGCCGGCAACGCCCTGGCGGCCCACGACCTTGAAGGCGCGGTGCTGAAAACGGCGCTCGGCCAAGACATCTACACCCAGGAAAGCATCCCCGACGGACACTACCACCACCTCGACATCATCAACAGGGCGAGGGCCTGCGAATCGCTGGACAAATTCATCGCCGGCGTCGACGCCGACGGCAGCGTCATCTGCGCCTGCGCCAAAAACAACGTCCCCGTCGTCCTCGCCGGCTCCATCCGCGACGACGGGCCGCTGCCCGGCGTCATAGCCGACGTATACGCCGCTCAGGACGCGATGCGCCGCCACGCCGCCAAAGCCACCACCGTCCTCTGCCTCGCCACCCAGCTCCACTCCATTGCCACCGGCAACATGACCCCCGCCTACCAGGTAGTGGACGGCGTCGTAAGGCCGGTATCCATCTTCAGTGTCGATGTATCGGAATTCGCCGTCAACAAACTCCGCGACCGGGGCACCCTCGAAGTGACCTCCATCGTCACCAACATCCAGGACTTCCTCGTCAACCTCCACCGCAACCTGATCGACGCCTAGCAAAAAAGCCCTGTCGGCGGATACCGCCGCAGGGCCTTTCATATACCTGTTCACTGATTAGGGTCGCACGCCCGCACATACTCGACGATCTCCAGGCCGGCCGCCGTGGCGGTGCGGAGCTGGCCATAGTCCAGCCGCTGATTGTTCAGATACTGCAGCACCAGCCAGTCCCGGCCGCCCCGTCCGGGGAAAACCCCGCCGAAGAAAAAGCCGCGCTCCTCGAACTTCGCCGTCTGCCTGGCCGTCTCCGGATCGGTAAGGCTCAGGTACAGGTAGATCGTCTCCACCCTGTTGACGCACAGCGTGCGGAGCGCCGCCGCAACCTGTTCCCTTACGTCCGCCCCATAGCGGAGCACATAAATGTGGGCGGCCTGATAATTGTCGGTCGACGTTTCCACCAGCGCCCGGCCGCGCGCACCGCCCTTCCCCGCCGCAGCCAGCGTCCGCGCCGTCCCGCTGCGGCCGTAAATCCGCGCGATCATCTCGCGGTGGCGGGTCGGCGGATACAGCACGGCATCCCCCGGCCCCCCCTTAAGATACCGCGTAAAAATCAGCAGGCTTTCCCGCTGGATAGGTTCCTCCTTGATGCCCCGCATTGTCTCCAGCGTCACGCGCGACACCAGCAGGGCCGTCTCCTTGAACCCCATCCGGCAGGCCGTCTTCTGCGACATCGGGTGGGCGGTGACCGCCGCGATGAACAGGCTGTCCATGTCCGCCGTCCGGGCCGCCTCAATAAGCGCCTCACTAACCTTCAGCAGGCAGCCGTTGCCGCGGAAGGCCGGCTTTACGAACGCCGCCCCCATCTCCACCCCGTGACGATCATCGCCGATCTCCAGCGCTGCGTGGCCGATAATCTCCGACTCCTCTCCAGTGGTCACAGCCACATAAGACAGCAGCTTGCCTGTCCGGTTAAGCTCACGTACCCGCTCGGGGTAGTAAATATGCTCGTTGCCGTACGAATAGCCGTACGAACTGTAGGCGCACTTCGCTACCTCCACCGCTTCCTCGGGGGCCAGCGGACGGACGATGTATTCGTTCGCTGTTGCCTCGCCCCGGGCGGGCGCGGCCGCCGCCTCCTCGTCGCCGCCCGACTCGCACGTCTCGGGGAAATACTTCACCAGCCGGATCTCCTGGCCACTCTTCCCCAGATTACGGAACGTCACACTGTCGACGCTGCTTTTCAGCACCCGCAGGCCGAGACCCGGCCCGTCGAGCGCCCTGTCCGGCCCGCCCGCCTGCTCCTCCTCGACCCGTTGCTCGTCGAGCGGCACCCCTTTTTCCCTGATCGTAATCTGCAGGCCGAGCGGGACCGTTTCATACACGACATCGAACCACGCCAGCTCCCCAGGCAGATAACCGTACCTGACGACATACGCCAGCGCCTCCTCGACCCCCAGCCTGATCTTCTCCGCATCCTCCGCGCTAAACCCCAGCATCCGAGCAATGGCCGCCGTATTGTCCAGCGCTAGCGGCAAATACTCCGTTTTGTTCGCCATCCGGAATAAAAATTCGTCCATCTGACGCCTCATGACGACACCTCCTCGGTCGCTTCGCCGCTCGAACCGGCGGACTACCATATACTTCAGCGCAACATGACAAATTCCTCCAGTACGTTGCCCCGCCCGTCTACCCGCAACGCGCTTGACAAACCACCCCGCGGCAATTACACTGTATATACAAACGCATAAGACAAGCCTTTCACCCTGAAGGGGAGTAGCTTGCGAGACAGAGTCAACACACTGGCGGCGACGCCTGGCTCTGTCGTCGGCGCAGCCGATAAGCGAGACCTTTAGTGTGGCCGTTTCATCGCGGCCAGACTAAAGGTCTTGTTTTTTTAATCAGCCACATTAGGAGGACAACCCATGACAGCTTACATCGCCTCAATGCTCTTCGTAGTTCTCGCCGAGATGGGCGACAAAACCCAGCTCCTCGCCATGGCCTTCGCCGCCCGGTACCCTTGGCGGACGGTCATGTGGGGCGTATTCGCCGCCACCATCCTCAACCACCTGTTCGCCGTTATCGTCGGCAGCTACCTCACCAGCATCGTTCCTCTCAGCTATATCCAGATCGCCGCCGCCGCCTCGTTCGTCATCTTCGGCCTGTGGACCATTCGCGGCGACTCGCTTGACGGCGAAGACAAAAAAACCGGCCGCAGCCCCTTCTGGACGGTTGCCATCGCCTTCTTCTTCGCCGAGATGGGCGACAAAACCCAGCTCGCCACCGTTGCCCTCGCCGCCCAGTACGGCACCATCGTCCCGGTATGGCTGGGCACCACCACCGGCATGCTTATCGCCGACGCCATCGGTATCATCTTCGGCATCGTTATGGGCAAAAAGATCCCTGAGCGCACCGTCAAATGGGTCGCCGCCCTCATCTTCATCGCCTTCGGCCTCGCCGGCCTGTACGAGGCCCTGCCGGCCAGCATCCTCACCGCTCCCGTCCTCGCCGTCACCGGGGTATCGCTGGCCGCGGCGATGTACCTCGTCTCCCGCTGGGGAGGAGGCGGCGCCGACACAGAGAAAACAGCCGCTGCAACCAAGAAATAAGTACGCAAAGACAACCGCCCCTGAAGGGGCGGTTGTCTCATTTCCCCGGCAAAAAAACGGCGTCCGCTGGTGGACTAAGTACCATTCGCCGCCGCCCGTCATATTGTACAATAGCTACGCTTATTCTTTTCGCGCAGTGCCGTCTTTTTTTTTGTGAGGTGATTGTATAAAACGCAGCAAAGGGGTGGTTCTATTGAAGGAAGAAGAAGTCGCGGCAGGATTACCGCTTGACTTGCCCGGCCTCGACGGCGATAAAATCAGGGCCAAGGCCAAAGGCCTGATGAAATACCTCGGTCCCGCCTTCGTAGTCAGCGTAGCCTACATGGATCCCGGCAATTTCGGCACAAACATCAGCGGCGGCTCCCACTTCGGCTACAACCTGCTCTGGGTTATCCTCTGGAGCAACGTCATGGCCATATTCATCCAGATCCTGTCCGCCAAGCTCGGCATCGCCACCGGCGGCAACCTTCCCGACCACTGCGGGCGGGTTTTCAGCCGGCCGGTCAACTGGGGGCTCTGGTCGGTAGCCACGGTGGCAGCCATGGCCACCGACCTCGCCGAATTCCTCGGCGGCGTGCTCGGGTTTCACCTGCTGCTCAGGATACCGCTCGGCTGGGCCGCCGTCCTCACCGTCGTCGTCACCTACATCATCTGTCACCTGGAAAAATACGGCCACCGGACGGTCGAAAAAGTCATCACCGCTATGGTCGCGGTCATCAGCATCGCCTACGTCTGGGAGCTGTTCATCGCCAGACCCGACTGGCGCGAAGCCGGCTACCACCTCGCCGTCCCCATGCTCACCCCCGACAGCGTCCTCGTCGCCGTTGGCATGCTCGGCGCCACCGTCATGCCCCACGTCATCTACCTTCACTCCTACCTCGTGCAGCCCCGGCGCAACTGTGACCTCCCCGACTGCCGCCACCACCTCAAAATGGCCAAGATCGACGTCTTCATCGCCATGAACATGGCCTTTGTGGTTAACGCCGCCATGGTCATCGTCTCGGCCGCCGTCTTCAACGCCAACGGCTATGAAATCGACAGCATCGAAGGCGCCTATCAGACCCTTGGGCCGCTGATGGGCGAATTCGCCGCCGCCGCCTTCGGCGCCGCCCTGCTCGCCTCCGGCCTCTCCTCGGCCACTGTCGGCACAATGGCCGGCCAGGTAATCCTCGGCGGCTTCGTTGGCCTCGACATCCCCATCAACCTCCGCCGGCTCATCACCATGATGCCCGGGTTCATCATCATCCTTATGGGCGTCAACCCCATCATTGCCCTCGTCCTCAGCCAGGTCGCCCTCAGCTTCGCCCTGCCGGCGGCCGTCATCCCCCTCATGCTCATCACCGCCCGGCGCGACATAATGGGCGAGTTCGCCAACAGCCGCCTCACCACCATGGCCGGCTGGATCATCGTCAGCCTCATTGTCGCCCTCAACAGCGCCCTCCTCTACCTTCTCCTCACCGGGCAGGTATAGTTCCCGGAGTTTGCAAGGTTCGCCGATTCTCCGGCGGACCTTGCGTTTTATTCCGGCCTGGGAAAAGGGAGGGCGGCTTTTCCCAGGGAGAAAATTGCAAGAGACCCCTATTTCCCCCCCGCAGGCGGAAATAAAGGTCTCGCTATAGCAGTGGCGCTGCCAGTGGAACCGGGCCGAAGCCAGTGTGTCGATTCCACTCACGGTGTTTCTCCGTTAGCTACTCCCCTTTACGGGCGGTATGCTGTTTCATTGTATAATATGCCGCCCCCGCCGAAAGGTGCTTCCGCCGCACGGAAAATAGCCCGCGGTTCCGCGGCGGCTACTTCCCGGTATTGCGGAAGGGATTGCCAGGCAGCCGGCGGTGCGGTAAACTTAACTTAATGTTGCCAGGGAGGAACGCCATGCTCACGAAGAAAACGCTGCTCGCCCTCTGCCTGTTCGCCGCCCTCATCCTGCCAGTCTTCTCCGCCACCGCCGCCCCGGCCGTCATCGTCAACGGCTACCAGGACGAAGCCGGTCGCCGCTTCCCTGAAGACGACGTCAAAACCATCGTCGCCGGCGGCGACGGCCACGACATCTACACCGACCACGCCACTGGCTTCAGCCTCCGCTACCCCGCCCACATGGCCGTCGACTGGTCGCTGTCCGCCGTCCGCACCGTATTCGCCGACGACACCACCCGCATCGAAATCTACCGCGACGACTTCCGCGGCACCGCCGCCACCGCCGCCGACTACATCCAATACGGCAACAAATTCGTCAAAGCCTCCCCCCACCACACCGTCCTCGCCGACCAATGGCTGCAGGCGGGCGGGCGACAAGTCCACCTCCTCGCCTGGACGCGGCCGCCGCTGGCCCGCGTGCCTGGCGACAAAAACCACTACGCCTCGCTCGAAATCGTCGCCAGCAACAACGAAGTATACACCATCTTCATTAAATCCGCCGCCCCCATAACAAGCGTCGCCGACATCCTCGCCGGGTTCTCCCTCGTCGATCGCCGGGGCGTCCCCCGCAACTACAAGCGCTTCGCCCCCTCCCGCACTCCCATGAACGCCGAGACCGCCGCCTTCCAAAGCCGCTACTTCGGCGATAGCGCCCCCCTCGCCTGGGGCATTTTCGAACCTTCCGCCCCCCAGACCCTCGGCCCGCTGGCGACAATCGAAAAGCGCCTCGACTTCACCTTCCCCGTCCTGCTCCACTACCAGATGTTCGACGAGCGTTTCCCCACCTGGGGCCTCGACAACGCCTACCGCAGCGGCAAATATGTCGAGCTCACCCTCCAGACCACCTTCTCCGGCCAGGTCAACGCCCTGTGGGCCACCGAAAACCGCAACGCCGGCATGGTATACGCCGTCCTCGACGGCCAGTACGACGACTACTTCGCCGCCTACGCCGACAACCTCAAAGCCTTCGGCCACCCTGTCCTCTTCCGTCTCAACAACGAAATGAACGGCGACTGGTGCTGGTACTCCGCCTTCTATACCGGCAAAGACACCGACCTCTACCAGGCGCTGTGGCGTTACATCCACGACCTCTTCGTCGCCCGCGGCGTCGACAACGTCCTCTGGGTCTGGAACCCCCACGACGTCTCCCTGCCAGCCTTCAAGTGGAACAGCTACCTTGCCTACTACCCCGGCGACGCCTACGTCGACGTCATCGGCCTCACCGGCTACAACAACGGCACCTACTTCCCCGGCGAACGCTGGCGGGAGTTTTCCGAGATCTACCCCGCCCTCCACGACGAGTACGCCAACCACTTCGACAAGCCCTTCATGATAACCGAATTCGCCTCCAATTCCGTTGGCGGCGACAAAGTCGCCTGGATCCACGGCATGTTCGACGGCATAAAGAAGCTCGACCGCCTCAAAGTAGCCGTCTGGTGGAGCGGCGTCGACTTCGACCAGAACGGCCAGCCGGGGCGGATCTACCTTATCAACGAAAACGAGGCAATCCTCGACGCCTTTAAGGCCAGACTCAAAGAATACAAAAAATAAAACCGTATAACTTTAAAGAAGACCCGCCTTCTGGCGGGTCTTCGCGTTGCAACTACAAATTATACTTCTTCAGCTTTTCGTACAGCGTTGAGCGGTGCAGCCCCGACAGCTTGGCGGCCAAAGCCTTGTTACCCTTGCTCAGCCTTAAGGCCTCCGCGATCCGCTCCCGTTCGCCGCCCTCGCCGGCGCTTTCGCCGGCCAGGGCGGTCGCCGCGTCGGTATCCAGCAGATGCCTGGGCAGGATCTCCGGGCTGTCCACCGCCGCCGCCAGCTGCTTCAGCAGATTTATGAGCTGGCGGACATTGCCCGGCCAGCCGTACTCCCTCAGCAGCGCCATCGTCTCCGGGGCGAACATCATCGCTGCCCGGCCGGACAGCCGGGAAATCTCCGGCGTCAGCGTCCGGACGAGCTCCCCGACATCCTCGCGCCGCTCTCTGAGCGGCGGGATACGGACGCGAAAAACATTCAGCCGGTAGTATAAATCCTCGCGGAAGGCCTGCTGCTGGACCATCAGCGTCAGCGGTTTATTCGTCGCCGCGATAATCCTCACATCGCAAGCTACCGCCTCGCTGCCGCCGATGCGGTCCACCTTGCCGTCGTCGAGCACGCGGAGAATCTTCGCCTGCATGACCAGCGGCATATCGCCGATCTCATCCAGAAACAGCGTCCCCCTGTCGGCCAGCTCGAACTTGCCCTTCTTGCCGCCCCTTTTCGCGCCCGTGAATGCGCCCTCCTCATAGCCGAACAGCTCCGACTCCAGAAGCTCGGCCGGCAGCGCGGCGCAGTTGACGGTGATGAACGGAGCCCCCTTGCGCTTACTTGCGTTATGGATGGCGTGGGCGAACAGCTCCTTGCCGGTGCCGCTCTCCCCCAGCAGCAGCACGTTGCTGTCCGCCTGCGCCGCCCGTAGGGCGGAAATCTTCGTCTTGGTCATCAACCGCGAACTGCCCACAATATTGTCGAAACTATGGATCGCCACGTTCCGGTCGGCGCGCAGCTCGTCCAGCTCCGTCCGGTACCGCGACACCTGCTGCTCGAGCTGCTGCAGGCGCTGGAGCAAATAGCTCACCTCGCTGATATCCTTGAACAGAATCTCGCCGACCGCGCCGGCCAGCTTGCCGTTCTTGAACACCGGGACACGGTTGACGATCGTCTGGCGGCCCTTGACCATCTGGATTTCGCCCAACTCGGGGATACCCGTCCGGGCCACGACATCCAGACGGGTATTCTCGATCACCTCCGTCACCGGCCGGCCGACGACCTCGTCGCGGACAACATTGAAAATATCCTCGTACGACTTATTCACCCGCAGGATGATGCCGTTCCTGTTCACCACGATAATGCCGTAGCGGGCGTTCTCGAACACCGCCTTCAGATCCTCGACGTGATGCTGGGCGTCGAGCAACTGGGTTACGGCGCTGCGGAATTCCGACGTATCCTGCAGGATCGCCAGCGCCCCAACCACCTTGCGGCCCTCCAGAATCGGCGAACGGTTCGAGAATATCGTCCGCCCGCCGTGCACCAGCTGGCAGTCCCGTTCCGCCTGCCCCGTCTCCAGCACCCTTCGCAGGCCGGAGTTGGGGATAACCTCGTTGATCGGCCGACCGAGCGCCTCGCCGGCAGGCGTGCCGATCAGCGCCGCCGCCGCCTCGTTAAAAGCGGTCACCGTGCCGTAAGAATCCACCACCACAATGCCGTCGTGGGCCGAGCCGATCAGCGCGCGCACCTCGTCCTTGGCGCGCTGCAGCTCGGTCGAACAGGCCTGGAGGAAATCCCGGCCGGTGATCATCCCGACGTAGCCGCCGGCGGCGTCCACCACCGGCAGGCAGTAGAACGGCACCTTCCGGGCCTCTTCCAAGGGACAGTCCTCGCGGACGCTGACAACCGCTCTGGTCATAACAGCACCGACAGACTGCTCCAGCGGCACCCCGTCCACCATCGCGCCGATGATATCGGTCGCCGTCACGATGCCGCGCATTGCCCCCCCGTCGTCCAGCACCGGGGCGGCGCTGACCTTGTATCTGTTCAAAAGGCGGGCGGCGTCTCTGATCGTTTCCGCAGGCCCGAGATGCGGGGCGTTGGGGAGCATACAATCGCGCACGAGCACCTGTGCATCATCCTTTGCTAAAGCGGCCATAGCCGCGTCCCTTTATCCCTTTACTTTGGCGCTTGTGGGGGCGAAATCCTGCCGTCGGCATCGCGAACGTCTGCAAAAGTGTCGGATTCGACGGAAAATATGTCGGTGCCGACGCTTTTGCTGTCAGCCGCCAAAACCATTCAGCCCGCCAATTTCCTGCCCTTCGCGCCTTGGCACCATTTATGCATTCGATAAGCGGCGACAATGCGGCCAGTGAAAGGAGGCAAAATTAATGGATACAGGAAAAGAAACCGATATGCTGATCGAACTGCCCGACAAGCGGCTGGTAAGGATAATGCCGGAGGAAGAATTCCAAAGCCTCAAGACGCGGGCCGAAGAGGCGTACGCCAAAATCGTGCGGGACTCCGACGAAAAAGTGCTCATAAATGTGCTCGACCTGTTGCTGGTCATGCGGGAAGTCGAGCTCCGCCTGCTGGAAGACAGATTCCGCGACACATACCTGGCCGCCTATGGCAGTAAGGCCAGCCTGGCGTGACCGCTGTAGCCGCCCCGCAAGCGCCAATCCCGCAGTCATTCCGGCTGGGGGATTTGTTCTTACAATGTTCTTAAGCGGGACGTGGAAATCGACCAGGAGAACTTGCCGCGGGAAGGCCCGGCAGGAACATCCACGAAATCTTCCCGGCCTTCCTCATCAGCATCGTCATCTTCGTCATCGTCAGCAAACTTACGCAACAAACGCGCCGAGCACCTCGAGCAGGTATTTGCCCGGACGGGCGGGGAAAAACCCGCCCCCAGTCAAAAACCAGCTATACCGGCTGATCGGCGCTCTATGTACCCAAGCATAATAAACGCCCGCCGGCACGCGAAGCCCGGCGGGCGCTTATTATGCTTACAGGCAGGCATCAATTTCAGGTTTCCTTGCCAAACACGGCGCAATTTTCTTGGGTGCGCCCGCCTGGACGGCGAATGGTCGGCATAAGCGTTGCCTGCAAGGCATATCATCCTCGTGAGAATATATCCACGAGGTGTAGCATGAAGACCAACCGCCTGCTTTTACCGGCGCTGGTGCTCGCCGTCATGGCGATCGTCGGCACCCAGCCCGACCTGTGGCAGGACACACGGGCCATCACCCGCGTACCGACGGCCGTCAAAGTCATAGCCCTCACCCTCGACGACGGGCCGCATTACAAAATGACTCCCGAAATACTGGCAGTGCTGAAAGAGAAACAGGTGCGGGCAACCTTCTTCGTCCTGGGCGAGAACGCCGTCAAAAGCCCCGAATTCGTGGCCAGGGAAGCAGCCGACGGCCACGAAATCGCCGTCCATGGCTACCACCACAGCTCGCTGGCGAGGCTGAACAGAAAGGACATCAACGCCGAACTCGCCGCCGCGGAAAAAGCGATCGGCCGCGAGGCGGCTGCCCGCCCGGTCCTCTTCCGCCCCCCCGGCGGACTGTACAGCGACGTGGTGGTTGCCGCCGCCCGCAACCGGGGCTACACACTCGTCCTGTGGGACATCGACCCCCATGATTGGGCCCGTCCGCCGGTCGACAGCGTCGTGGGCACGGTATTGAAGCGGGCGGCCCCTGGCAGCATCGTCCTGCTGCACGACGGCCAGTATCCGTTGCCGACCGCCAAGGCCCTGGCCATAATAATCGACCGGCTGCGGGCCGATGGCTACGAACTGGTCACCGTCAGCGAACTGCTGCAACTCAACGAGCGGCGGCCGGCGCAACTGGGAGCGTTCTGACCGGCCGGGGCATATCAGTGGCAGGCGCCCTTGCGGCAGCTGCCGCAGTTGCCGTTGCAGGGCGCGAGGAGCAGCTTATTGCAGCGCGGGCAGCGCGCCGCCTGGGGGCTTACGGGGCTGTTGCACTGGGGGCAGGCTTTCTGTTGCATGCTAATTCACCTCAAGCAATAATCTCAGATCAGAATATGGGCGACAACGCCGCCGACGGCGAATGCCGCCAGCCACGAACCGAGCCAGATGAGCGCGCCCTCCTTCAGGCCCCG
Source organism: Sporomusaceae bacterium (assembly GCA_031460455.1). Taxonomy (NCBI): domain Bacteria; kingdom Bacillati; phylum Bacillota; class Negativicutes; order Selenomonadales; family Sporomusaceae; species Sporomusaceae bacterium. Next base: position 28,654 of record JAVKTQ010000014.1, on the reverse strand, counting down.
CTCCTTGAGGATGACGATCAGGGCGGCGATGCATGGCACAAACAGCGTGATCACGATGAGCGACACCAGCGTCTCGGCCGGGCCGAGGGCCATGTCCTCAAGTCCGGCGGCGCCGAAGTCGCGCCTGATCATCCCCATGATGAAGACGGTCGCCGTCTCCCGCGGCAGCTTCAGCAAGCCTTTCGTAATAGGCGCCAGGCCGTCCTGGATAACCTCCAGCAGGCCGGTAACCTGGAGGACGGTGATCAGCAGCGCGCCGAGCATGAAAAGCGGCGCGGCCTCTCTGAGGAAAGCATACGACTTGGTCACCGTCTTCTTGAGAACATTCTCGCCCCGCGGCAGGCGGAGCGGCGGCAGATCGATCAAAAGGTCGGTCGACTCGCCGGGCAGGACGCTGTGAAGCACCTTGCCGACGAGGCCAAGGATAAGCAGAATGACGCCGGTATAGATCGCGATATACTGAGGCCCCAGGCCGGCCAGCATGCCGGCGATAACGCCCAGCTGGGCCGAGCAGGGAATGGCGAGGCCGAGGACCGCGGTCGCAATCGTGCGCTCGCGCTGCGAGCCGAGAATACGGGTCGTGATTGTGGCCATCGTCACGCAGCCGAACCCGAGGATCATCGGGATAATCGCCCGGCCGTTGAGGCCAATGGCGTTCATCAGCCGGTCGACAAGCGTCGCCAGGCGGGGCAGGTACCCCGAATCCTCCATCACCGACAGCACGAGATAAAACCCAACCACCAGCGGCAGCAGCAGGCCGAGAATATAAGTCACCGTCATCGTCAGCAGGCCGAACTCGCCGATAAGGATAGTGCCGAGCACCGACTCCCCGCTCACGAACCGGCCGACGAAATCGCGGACAGCGGGCTCATACAAGCCCTGCATCAGCGTCTCCTCCGTGAAGCCGACGATATCCTGAGCAACCAAAACGCCGATAATATAATACATCGCATACAATATAAGAGCGAAAATCGGCACCCCGGTCAGGGGGCGTAGCATCCAGCGGCCGAGGCGGGCGGAAAAACCGGCGCCATCCGTCACCTCGCGGACCACATGGCCGACGATATCGTTGACCCGCCGCCGCCGTTCCTGATAAAACTCCTCCCGCCGGCCGCCGGCCGGCAGGCCGTGGCGTCCGGCCACCTCCTCGTCGCCCTCCAGCACCAGCAGCGCCTCGGGCGAAGCCGCGACAGTGCGCATCATCTCCCGCAGCTCCTTCTGAAGCTCCGGGGGAACAATGCCGGGGCGGGCCTCCGCCAGGCGGGCCTTGAGATCGTCCAGCCCCTGGCCCTTCACAGCCACGGTCGGCACGACCGGCACCCCCAGCAGGTGCTCGAGCAGATCGGCGTCGACCGCGATACCCCGCGTCTTCGCCTCATCCATCATATTGAGGGCCACGATCACCGGCAGACCGGTATCGATTACCTGGAGGGTCAGAAAAAGGTCGCGTTCCAGGTGGACGGCGTCGACGACATTGACCACCAGATCGGCGGCCAGCACCACATCGCGGGCTACCCGCTCCTCGTCGTTAAAAGACGAAATGCCGTAGATGCCTGGGGTGTCGAGGACGACATCGCCCCCGTAACGGCCGTGGGATATATCCACCGTCGTGCCGGGGAAATTGGACACGTCGACGTACATGCCCGTGAAAGCGTTGAAGAAAACCGATTTGCCCACATTGGGATTGCCGACGAGGACAATCTTTTTTGCGCCGGCGGGGATGCTTATATGGCTGAGGCAGTCATGGCAGTGCATTGCTGTATTCTCCTTCTGGCCGCTAAGCCGGCCGCACCTCGATGTTCTCCGCCAGCCGCCGGCCGACCGCGATCTCCTGGCGGCCCTTCGCGATAATGACAGGCCCGGCAGGCAGTTTCTCGGCGCATTCCACTCGTTCGCCGGCGGAAATCCCGAAGCGGATGGCCTGGGCCCTGACGGTAGGGTCGGGGATGGCGACGACCTCGATGCGCTGGCCGCGCTTGGCTTGAGCAAGATTCATGGTGATCACTCCTAAATAAGATTGATAATCATTATCATTAAACGAGGAAAAAATATAGCCCTTGCGGCTTATTGAAAACTATTCTCAAATTCATTATAAAAGAATGCCAATAGTGTGTCAAGAATAATTTGGCGCTGCAAAATCGTTGCCGTATTCTCGGAAGCGGGGAGACGAAATCCATAACCACGCGTGAGAATGCATTTTCTCCGGCGATAATTTTACGGCGAGTTGGGTATCTATATAATATTGAAAAAACCGCCCTGAAGGGGAGCATATGGACATAAGCAGGTTTCCCAGGCACCCGAAGGCAACCTTGACGGCCTTCGGCGCGCTGGGGACCCATCTTCGCAATCCCTGGGTCACCGCCTGGTGGTCGGCGGCGATGCCGGGGTTCGGGCATCTTCTGGTAAGCAATCACTTTACCGGCATCATCCTGATCGTCTGGGAGCTCATCGTCAATACCCAGGCCCATGTCAACACGGCCATCGTCCTGTCGTTTACCGGCCGCTTCCAGGAGGCGCGGGAAACCGTCGACCCCAGGTGGCTGCTCTTTTATACGGCGGTCTATGTATACGCGATGTGGGACAGCTATACCGAGACGATCGAGCAGAATAAGTTTTACATCATCGCCGAACGCGAAGATTCTCCGATCTCGCCGGTCAAAGTGACAATGCTGGAATTCGGCTTCGCCAGAAAAAGGAAACCGGTGCTGGCGCTGCTGTGGTCGCTCCTGACCCCGGGTCTCGGCCATGTCTACGCGCGCAAAATGGAAGAAGGGGCAGTTATTCTGGTCATGAACATTGTCACCGCCTACATGTCGCACATGAACGAAGCGGCCCAGTATTCGCTGGCAGGCGATTTCGCCCGCGCCGGCGCGGTTGTGGATTACGGCTGGCTGCTATTCATGCCGTCGCTCTATTGCTATGCGGCCTACGCTTCGTACGCGGCCGTGGTGGAAATAAACAAGTTCTACGACGCCGAGCAGTCGCGCTATCTCAGGCAGGAGTACATGAACCCTGGATTCACCATGCCGCTGTAACTTCTTTGGGGAGGAACCGATGTATATCTTCGCCTCTTTTGCCCACGGCCTTCACCTGGAAATAGCCATCGCCGACCTCACAAGAATCGGGCTGACGACAAAGCACATCCTGGCGGTTCCGCTTCGCCGCACCACGCGAAAACTATCGGTGTTCGACCGTATTTACCGCGCCGACGGCTACAGCATCCTCGACGGGGCGGCTCTGGCCGGTACCGTTGGCATGATTGCCGGGGTAATCTTCGGTTCAGTGCATTACTGGGGACCGATAATATGGGGCCTGGCGGGGCTGGCGCTTGGGGGTTCGGCCGGATTGGCCGCCGACTGGATCGTGACAAGCCGCCGCATCGAAGCCGGCCGGCAAAGCAACCTGGTCCCGGTGCTGCTGCTGGTACGCTGCGACGAACTCCAGGCCGAAACTGTGGAAAAAACCCTCGAACAGCATCAGGCGCTGGGGCTCGCCAGATATCAGGAACAGTCGCTGCCGCCGGAATAAAGCGTCGACAGGAGCTTGCGGCCCTGGCGGCGTTTTTTCTTTAGACATCATGTAACCGCAAGGATCCATCTGATGAAATACCGCACCCCTCTTACGGCGTTTTCCTTCCCGCGGAAGGTTTTTGTCACAGCAGGTAGAATTATACAATGCTATTTTGTATTTGATTCCTTCGAGGTGGACAATGAAAATCGTAATCGTAGGCGCCGGCAAGGTAGGGTACACGCTGGCGCAGAAGCTGACCCAGGAGGATCACGACGTCATCGTCGTCGAGCAGGACGACGAGCGGCGGTCGATCATCGAGCATCACCTCGATGTCATGACCCTCGCCGGCAACGGCGCCAGCCCCAGGGTACTGTCCGAGATCGGCCTCGGCGACGTCGGCCTGATGATCGCCGTCACCGACAGCGACGAGGTCAACATGATCGCCTGCGTGGCCGCCAAACAGCACGGCGTCCCCAAAGTCATCGCCAGGGTGCGCAACACCGAGTATCTTGAGGAAGACTGCCGGGAGTTCGGTCGTACACTCGGCATCGACCTCATCATCAACCCCGAGATGGTGACGGCCGTAGAAATCAGCCAGATCCTCAAGACCCCCGCCGCCCTCGACGTCGAAGACTTCGCCGGCGGCAAGGTCCGTCTGCTCGAGGTCAAGGTCCGCCAGAACTCGCCGTTCAGCGGCGTGCCGCTGCGCGACCTGCCTCTGCCCGAAAACGTGCTCATTGCCGGGATACTGCGCAAAGACAGAATGATCATCCCCATCGGCAGCGACTCCGTCGAGGACAACGACAGCGTTTTCTTCCTCGGCGAGAAAGACGCCATCTGCCGCATGGAGCCGCTCTTCGTCCAGAAACGTTCGAAAGTGGAGCGCATCCTCATCATCGGCGCCGGCCGCATCGGCCGCAACCTGGCGCTCCTCATGGAAGAAGGCGGCTACAAGGTGAAAGTTATCGAGAAAGATCGCCGCCGCTGCGAGGAACTCGCCAAAGTCGTCGACGACACCCTCGTCATCTGCGGCGACGGCACCGACGCCGACCTGCTCGCCGAGGAAGGCATCGGCGACTACGACGCCGTCGTCTGCCTGACCGACGACGACAAACTCAACCTGCTTGTCGCGCTCATGGCGAAAAACCTGGGAGCCCAGAAAACCTTCGCCCGCGTCGGCCGGCCGGAATTCATCCCCCTGATGGAACAAGTGGGCGTCGATGTCGTCTTCTCGCCCCGCCTTGTCACCGCGGGGGCCATCCTCCGCCAGGTGCGGCGCGAAGAGATCGTCGCCGTTACACTCCTCGAAGGCGCCAAAGCCGAAGCCATCGAGGTCGACCTGCGCACCGGCAGCCGCGTTATCGGCAAGCCGCTCCGGGACATCAAATTCCCTCGGCGGGTGCTGGTCGGCGCGGTCGTCAGGAACGGCGCCACCTTCATCCCCAACGGCAAAACAGTACTTGAGACCGGCGACAGAATCGTTCTGTTCACCCTGCCGGATAACGCCGCGAAGATTCTCGACTTCGTGGAAGACAAGGGCTGAGCCGATTATGGAAACACGTATCGTCGCCCGGCTGCTCGGCAGGCTGTTGGCGGTCTATGCAGCGGTTATGGTTGCCCCGCTCGTCTATGCCGCCTTTTTAAGCGAACCGGTTTTATCCGCCTTTATATATTCTATCCTGATAACCGGCGCCTTGGGGGCGGCGCTGTACTTCTCCGGCCAGGAACCGGGACGTATCGGCATCCGCGAGGGCTTCCTCGTCGTAGCCGGGACATGGCTTCTCTCCAGCGCGCTCGGCGCTCTTCCCTACTGGTTCTCCGGCTGGGTGCCCACCTACCTCGACGCGGTCTTCGAAACGGTCTCGGGGCTTACCACCACCGGCGCCAGCATCATCTCCGACATCGAGATCCTGCCCCGCAGCCTGCTGCTGTGGCGCAGCTTCACCCACTGGCTGGGCGGTATGGGCATCATCGTCCTCTTCCTCGTCTTCCTCACCAACGTCGGCGCCGACGCCGTCAACCTCTTCCGGGCGGAATCTCCCGGCCCCACCGTCGACCGTGTTCTGCCCCGTATCCGCACGATGGCGGTGAGGCTGTGGCAAATGTACGTGCTGTTCACGGCCATCCAGATCGTTCTCCTGTGGATCGCCGGCATGGACCTGTTCGATTCGATCAACCACGCCTTCGCCACCATGGCCACCGGCGGCTTCTCCACCAAGAACACCAGCGTCAAATACTTCGACAACCTGGCCATCGAACTCATCTTCGTCATCTTCATGTTCCTGGCCGGCGGCAACTTCGGCCTTTACTACCTGGCATGGCAAAAGGGCGTAAAAAAACTTTGGCAAGACAGTGAATTCAGACTGTACTTTGGCCTCGTTCTCTTTTCCACCCTGGCCATAGCCGCCGCCCTATACCTCGGTCCGGGGATAAACCCCGCCACCGGCGCTAGGGAGGCACTGTTCACCGTCGTATCGATAATGACCACGACGGGCTTCGTCACCGCCGACTTCGACCAATGGCCGCCGGTAACGAAGATTCTCCTGCTGATGCTGATGTTCATCGGCGGCTGCGCCGGTTCGACCGCCGGTGGCATAAAGGTCGTGCGGCTGCTCATCCTCTTCAAGGACGCCGTCTGGTCCCTGCTCCACGCCGTCCATCCCCGGCTGGTCTCCTCGCTGAAGATCGACAAGAAGCCGGTAGATGCGGCCGTGCTTCACATGGTATTGCAGTTCTTTTTCCTGTACATAGCGATTTACTTCGTATCGGTCCTGCTGGTCTCGGCAACCGGGATGGTGCCGTTCGAAGCCATGGGGGCGGTCGCCGCCACCCTCGGCAACGTTGGCCCCGCTTTCGGCATTGTCGGCCCCACCACCACCTACGCCGAAGTCCACCCGTTCGCCAAACTCGTGCTGATCGCCGACATGCTGCTCGGCCGACTGGAGCTATTCACCATCCTCGTCCTTTTCCACCCCGAGTTCTGGCAGCCGTATGTCTCAGGCGTCACAGGCCGGATAACATCCCGCTGACGCATAATAAATGCCGCCCTCCCGGGCGGCGTTTTTTATCCTATTGACCGCCCTTCCGTTCGGCGAGGAGAGCGGCCAGCTCGCCGGCGGTGCGGGGGGCGGCGCCGGCGGGTAGGATGCTCCGCTCGCCCAGGGCTACGGCGACCTCGGCAAGAACGGGGCGGGCGAACCCCAAATCCGCATGGTCGGCACGGGCGAGGATGTCGGACGGGGAGCCGGCGGCTATCGTCCGTCCGCCGGCAAGCACGTAGACCAGATCGGCCCAGTTCCACGCCCAGTCGACATCATGGGTGGCGACCAGCAGCGTCTTGCCGGCGGCGTGGAGCATCGCGAGCGTCTCGCTGAGGCTGGTCAGCCCCGGGTAATCGAGGCCCGCGGTCGGCTCGTCCATCACCAGCGCGTCCGGGTCCATCGCCAGCACCCCGGCGATCGCGACCCGCTTCTTCTGCCCCTGGCTGAGAAAATGCACGGGCGCCGCCTTATGGTCCAGCATGCCGACCGCCTCAAGGGCGGCCTCGGCCCGCCGCACCGCTTCGCCTGCCGTCAGGCCCATATTCATCGGCCCGAAGATCGCATCGTCGAGCACGTTGCCGGCAAACAGCTGGGTGTCGGGGTCCTGGAACACCAGTCCCACCTTCTGGCGCAGGTAGGCCAGGAAATCGCGGTTGTAGCGGTAGGGTTGCCCCATATAACAGAGCTGACCCGCGAGCGGCCGCAGGATGGCGTTAATGTGGAGGAAAAGAGTCGACTTGCCGGCGCCGTTCGGGCCGACCAGTGCCACCCTGGCGCCGGCCGGGATTGCAAGTGTGGCGCCGTCCAGAGCCAGATTGCCCGGACGGTAGCGGAAGGTCAGGTTGTCGGCGGCGATGAGGGAAGAAGTGGCCATATAGTCCTCCGGCATATAAAATGGGGCTGCTCAAATAGCCCCGGCTTACCAAAATCCCTTACAATACCCCCGCCGCCGCCAAGGCCGACAGGAGCGATACGATAGCGGCCAGCCTGAAAGGACTGGCGATCTGGGGCGGGTAATAATGTGTCAGTCGTCCCTGGTAGTTGCGGGCCGTCAGTGCGTTCCCAAGGTCATTAGCGGTCAGAAAAGCCTTGCGGCCCACGCTTGCGGCCAGCAGAGCCAGCGAGTTCAGCGACCGCCGCGGGCCGGCGTAACCCAGCCGCGACTGCTGCGCCGTGTAGATCTGCCCGGCGGCGGACAGGAAAACAAAAATAAACCTGTAGGTCAGCAGCGCGATCTCGCTCACCGGCCTCAGTCCGGGAAAACGGGCGAACCACGCGGCCATATACGCCGCCGGCGTCGTCGTCGCCAGCATCAGCAGGCACGACACCGCCGCCACGCTACGCAGCAGCAGCTCGCCAGCCGCGGCCAGCGCGGGCGCGGTCACACCGACATAAAAGCCCCCCGCCGCCACCGAAGCGAGGGCGATAAACGGGGTGGCGGCGACGCTCACCGCCACCCCCGCCAGGCCGGCGGCCAGGAAAGCCAAAGGCGCCAGCCACAGGCGCAGGATATACCCGGCCGGGATGCGGGCCAGCGCCATCACAGCGTGCATCGCCACGACAATTGCGATAAGCACGGCCGGGCGCGGCAGCGCCAGCGCCAGCGCCAGCGACCCGCCGCCGAGCAGCAGCTTCTCGCCGATGCTCACCTTATTAAGGGCATTGTTGTAGGCGAGATAATCGAGATACAGCATGTCAGCCCGTCGCCCGACGACGGTGGCGGTAGGCGAAGTAGCCGAAAAAGCCCACGCCGAGAGCGGCCTGCAACGCGAACAGCCAAGGCTCGGCCGCTTCCGAAGGCTCCCACAGCGCGGCGGCCCACGGTTTATAGTCGGGTCTGAGCTGACCTATGGCTGCGGTGGCCTGGTCGTCCGTGCCGGCGAAGTCGCCGGTGACGATGATCGGCGCCAGGACTATGGCCGCAGCGATTATTATCAGGAAAATAATACGCGTAGTTGTCATCGACGTGCCCCTCTTATATAGTCGGTTATCATTTGCAAGGTTGAAACATTATCAACGGCCGGTTGAAGATTCCTTCCACCACAGCGGGACAATCCCCTGTTCGCCGTACCGAAGCAGCGCGCTGTAAACCACCACACTGATAAGCCCTTCGCAGACGGCCAGCGGCAGCTGGGTAAAGGCAAAAATCCCGAGGAACTTGCCGTAGGCGGCCGCGAAGCCGCCGACAGTGTCGGGGAAGGCGAGCGCCAGCTGGCCGGCGGTCACCGCGTATGTCAGCCAGTCGCCGAGCAGAGCGGCGACAAACACGGCAGGCTTCTCCGGTAAGCCCAAAGCAAGCGCCAGGCGGAAAGCCCCCCAGGCCGCGAAAGCTCCGGCAACCCCCATCGCGAACGTGTTCGCTCCCCAGGTCGTCAGGCCGCCGTGGGCGAGCAGCAACGCCTGGAAGAGCAGCACAATGCCGCTGAGGACGCTCGACACCGCCGGGCCGAATAGGATTGCGCTGAGAGCCACGCCGGTCGGGTGAGAACTTGAACCGGCGACAGACGGTATCTTCAGGGCAGACAGGACAAAAATGAACGCCGCCGCCAGACCGAGGAGCATCTTCCGCTCCGGGTAAAGGACCAGCACCTTGTTGATCCTGCGGATGCCGAGCAGCACGAACGGCAAAACGGCCAGCAGCCAGCCGAGCGCATACTCCTTTGGCAGGAAGCCCTCCATGATATGCATCGCCGCCGCGGTAGCCGGCGCCGCCAGCAGCAGCGCGCCGACGGCCAAAACCTTCATAACCATAAACACAGCCCTCTCTCGCAACAAAAAATCCCTACCCCTGTCGGGAAGTAGAGATTTTGCCTGTAAGACGTCAAAATCCCCTCCCCATCGCTCGTGGGTTAAAGCGGTGATTGTCGGAAAGGCAGTTCTTCTGACTCAGGATCATCGCTCGCCTGCGCCTTCCCAGGACATCGACCGTCCCAGTGGCAAATCGTGCAGGCTGGCTCCCCATTACAGCGGCGGGACCGTGTTGGCATTGCACCAAGCTTCCCTATTAAGCCGTAAGGCACCTTTCCCGTTATATGCGGTTGTTTTATTCCCTTAAATTGTATTTTATGCCGGCGTCACTGTCAAGCCTTTATCACATCGACACCCATATACGGCCGCAGCGCCTCGGGGACGACGACCGAGCCGTCCGCCTGCTGGTAATTTTCCAGGATCGCCGCCACCGTGCGGCCGATGGCCACTCCCGATCCGTTCAGGGTATGGACGAACTCCGGCTTAGCTTTGGCGTCGCGGCGGAATTTGATATCGGCGCGGCGGGCCTGGAAATCCTCAAAATTCGAGCACGAGGAAATCTCCCGGTAACGGTTGAAACTCGGCAGCCACACCTCGAGATCGTACGTCTTCGCCGACGAAAAGCCCATGTCGCCGGTGCACAGCAGCACCACGCGGTAAGGCAGGCCGAGCAGCTGCAGCACCTTTTCGGCGTTGGCCGTCAGCGCCTCGAGCTCGGCGTACGAATCCTCCGGCAGGCTGAACTTCACCAGCTCCACCTTGTTGAACTGGTGCTGGCGGATGAGGCCGCGGGTATCGCGCCCGGCCGCCCCCGCCTCAGCCCGGAAGCACGCGCTGTACGCGGTATAGCGCAGCGGCAGCTCCTTGGCGTCCAGGATCTCCTGGCGGTGCAGATTAGTCACCGGCACCTCGGCGGTGGGGATGAGGTAGTAGTCCAGACCTTCAAGCTTGAACATATCGGCGGCGAACTTGGGCAACTGGCCGGTGCCGATCATACTGTCGCGGTTGACGATGAACGGCGGGAAAAACTCGGTGTAGCCGTGCTCGCCGGTATGCAGATCAAGCATAAAATTGATCAGCGACCGCTCCAGGCGGGCGCCCAGGCCGCGGTAAAATGTAAAGCGGGCGCCGGTGACCTTGCCGCCGCGCTCGAAATCGAGGATGCCGAGCTTTTCGCCGATATCCCAGTGGGCCTGAGGCTCGAAATCGAACGCCTTCGGCGCGCCCCAGCGCCGCATCTCCGGATTGGCCGTCTCGTCTAACCCCACCGGCACCGACTCGTGCGGCACGTTCGGGATGTTCATCAGGATTGCCTCGAGGCCGCTCTCCGTCTCCTTGACCTTGTTATCCAGCAAAGCAATACGGTCGCCCACGGCGCGCATCTCGGCGATCATATCCTCCGCGGGAGCGCCGCTCTTCTTCAGGCGGCTGATCTCCTGGCTGACGGTGTTGCGTTTACTCTTCAGGGCCTCCACCTCGACCAGCAGCTCCCGTCGCTGTTTCTCCAGCGCCAGGAAACCGTCGAGACTGAGGTCGAGCCCACGGTTTTTCAGGGCTGCTACAACCTTATCCGGATTCTCGCGTACGAATTTGCTATCAAGCATGTCAGGATCCTCCTTAGTGGTCTGCCCGTTATTGTATGCGGCCCGCGGCCGCATTATACACGCTCGGAGGAATCCGCCCTCCATGGCAAAATCCGCCAAAAGCCTACTACTTAATTTTACCCTCGCCCGCCTGGCCCGTCAAGCGCGGCACGGCGTCATTCCGGCCGGCGCGCCGTTCACGGAGGATTTTCCCAGCCGGAAAGCGAATCTAGCCAGCGAGGTGATATGCCGTGTTCACGACCTTTTCCAGCCACGCCGAGCTCGAACAGGCCCTGCTGGCGTGCGACAGATGCCCCCTCCGCCGGGACGCCATCGGCCCGACCTCCTATAACGGCGCCGTCGACGCGCCCCTGGCCGTCGTCGGCGAGGGGCCGGGCGGCGTCGAGGACGAATACGGCGTCCCGCTCGTCGGCCCGTCCGGTCAACTCTTGGACAAGGCGCTCGGCAGCGTGGGAGTCACCCGCGACAAAATCTACGTCACCAACGTGGTAGGTGAGTCATCTGCCCCAAGGGAGAGATAGCATGTACCAGACCGACTTTGCCAGCCATCGTGAGCTAGAGACAGTTCTCTTGGCGATTATCGGAGAAGGCCCTGGGGGAGTTGAGGACGAGTACGGGGTTCCGCTCGTCGGTCCCGCGGGCCAGCTTCTTGACAAAGCGCTGGCCAGCGTAGGGGTGACTCGGGATAAGGTGTACGTTTCGAATGTAGTACATTAGTCATTTACCCCAGGGGGTGATATACATGTTTGAAACTACGTTTGCTAACCACCAGGAACTGGAGGCCGCTCTCCTGACCTGTAATCGCTGCCACCTACGCAAGGATGCCATCGGACCAACCTCATACAACGGCGCGGTTGATAGTCCGCTGGCCATTGTCGGCGAAGCTCCGGGCGGCGTTGAGGACGAATATGGCGTGCCGCTCGTCGGCCCTTCAGGTCAACTGCTGGACAAGGCGCTGGCTTCGGTTGGAGTGACCCGTGACCGCGTGTACGTCTCGAATATTTTGAAGTGCCGCCCGAAAGGCAACCGGACGCCGACGGTTGAGGAGGGCCGCTTCTGTGCGGTGAACTGGCTGGACGGTGAGCTTGCGTTCGTGAAGCCCAAAGTAATTATCGCCCTCGGCAGCGTGGCCCTGAAATACCTCATGGGTCCGGACAGCCGCATCACACGCGACCGCGGCCATTGGTTCGACACCAAGTATAGCATACCAGCCATCGCCACCTATCATCCTGCCTATCTCCTGCGGCTGACCGGCCAGGACCTGGTCAAAGGCAAATGGGAGGTCTTCTACGACCTGAAGGCTGCGGCGGAAAAATGCCGCGAACTGGCACCGGATTACGAGCTGGCCTCGCCGGAGAGGCCAGATCTGCTGGCCCTATATTATGAGCGACGGCTGGCGAGGCGAAGCCGCTGGTAGAGGCCCCCGCTACGAAGTATCAACACAAAAACAAAAACCCGCGCTTTTTCACGCAGGTTTTCGTCTTTTCTGGATTCGGATGGTAGAGCCGACCCGCAGCTTTGCAAATTCACCCGGATCTATAATTTTAGATGCCTGCTGGGTATAGACAATGGGATTGTCATCTCTGATGAAGAATCAACACTCCTTTGAGGATGTTGATTCTTCATCGTTTTCTCGACTAACGGGTACAACGAGGGCTTCTCACTCGTCGCCATGCCCGCGAAACCGTTTTAAGGATACAAAGGGACGTCCTACCTTATTTTTCAAAATCTAGCTCCCAAGCCAAAACCAACGCCCTGAGTTAGGGCTTCAACAATTCGTCAAAAAATCTTTTCGCCCATGGCGACGCGCCCATGATTTTTTGCACGTCAATTTTCTCTAATATTTTGAACGAATGCTTCCCCTTACCATATTCACCTTTCTGGGTGTCCCTGGTGGATTTTTCCAATCCGTCCAACACTCGGCTCTTTTCAATCTGCTCTATATTAGGATTTGCAGGTAATGAATGATTCTTAAAATGCTGGCCATAAAAATCCGATAGCGCCTGGCGGTCAGCAAGGAACCAGTTTTCCATACACTGGACCATAAGGTGTACATGGTCTTCTGTTGCCCCAGGTGGATGATCCCAATTGTCACGAGCTTTCAGATGGCTCCATGGCTTTCCGTTATTAGAAACGTCGACCGGGCCCTCACTATCGACAAGTAAGAGGACCATATCACCTGCGCTCATAACTCTTAAGGCCGTGCAAAAATCGTCATATGCTGCCCCGCGAGACCCGCATGCGACGATTCTCGGCATTCTTGTGGCAAGTCCCGCACTTTCAAATATCTTCGAAAATGCTCGCCGACATTCTGATTTTAAATTGTTGGTGTCACCGCCCCCCTCGACATATATCTTTACAGAACGGCTCGGACGACACCCATTCACCACCGATTACCTCCGATTTCCCCTTTCTGCCACAACTGACCAAGAGAGTACTTCTGTAGCCAGTCCTTAAGCTTCTCCTCCTCAAGCCTTTGAAAGTACGAGCAACCTCGGTGTTTTTCGCAAACCAGAACCGACTCGGGCGTATCCGATAGCGCATCAACTAATGCCTCAGAATGTGTGGTCACAATTAGTTGCGTAGTTTTCGAGGCGTCTTTCATCAGCTGTGCAATAACCGGTATCACATCTCGGTGAATACCGAGTTCAGGTTCTTCAATGCAAATCAGAGGCGGTGGTTTAGGATGGCTAAGAATAGCGATTAGGCAAAGATATCGTATCGTCCCATCGGATAAACGGGTAGCTGGGATGACATAGTCGCCTTCTTGAAGAAAAACTTGAACCGTTCCTCCTTCTATGAGCACCTCGAAGTCGTCGACGCCTTCGTAAAATTCGGATAAGAGTTCAACAACACGTCTCTTAACTTTGGGTTCACGGCGTAAGCTATTTAGTACCAATCCCAAATTCGAACAATCTTCGGCGAGAAAGTCATTCGGAGCGTCAGCCTCTTGAGGCTGACGGAGTTGCGCTCGACGACCGAATGACCACTCTCTGTATATTCTTATTTGGTTGAACTGTTTCCCAAGCCACGTAAGTTCGGGGTACTGGTCGGGGTCTTTTCGCTGAGAAAGCACCGATTCTTCAGGATCGACATCTTCATGCCTCAATGCTCGATTACCGCTTTTAACATTCAACATAGGCCTATTATTTCGATAATGATAGAAGAAATAAGGCTCAACTTCGCCCGAATAGGCTTTCGCGTTCTCGATACGTTCGTCGACCAACTCAAATCGTTGGTTGACGGACGTAAACGTAAGCTCGTAACGCATATCCTTGCCACTGCCTCCAGGAGCCGATGGTGTAACAATGTCTATCAAAGCATTAGGTGTACCGTCAACGCCTTTCCACAACCAATCGCGAACCCCGCCCCCTTTTCTTATCCCAGAAGCTAACGCTGTCGGGGCTGATTGTAGTATGCTTATTACCTCAATGAGGTTGGATTTCCCAGAGCCGTTGGCGCCTATTATAACATTCAATGGGCGAAGGGGTATTGCTTCGAGGCCTACCCCAAAAGAAAGTATATTTTGCAAGCGAATTGATTTTATCAGCATATCCACAAGCTATTCCTCCAATCACACAATGGAAAAATCAAACTATTGATCAAAATAATCCCGTCTAAGTCTCATAACACCTTTCGCTAAAACAATTCTTACTCCTGCTCGAAAGACCGGCCCGGGGATCCGTCCCCAAAACCACCTCTTAGGCTTGGGCTACTAACACGCACGCAAATATGGATGCGCATAGCCGTCCCCCAAAATCACGTTTTACCTAATTATAACAATATTATAGCATTATTGGTATATCCGCTGAACATCGCCGCATACCTATCTGACACCACTTTCACCGGCGACGCTTGGGCAATGGTCGGACTTCGTCATCTTTTTCGACCTTGTATGATTTCTCCATCCACTCCTTTAGCTTATCCCGAGGAACCAAATAGCGAGATCCGACCTGAAAGTAGGGAAAGTCGTACATGGAACCTTTGCAAAACTGATAAACCTGGGATGTGCTTATCCGCATGACAGCCGCAACCTCTTTGACGTTCAGCGTGAGCGGCAACTGATCCCATTGAACCCCCAACTTGTCTGAAAGCTGCTCCTTCGGTTTTCCTTGCTCGTTATACCAGCCCCGGAATTGCTCTAAAAGTTTGCTCAGCTCATTGGGCACGTCACCCATGGTTGTCCAGGTTTGTAGCAGCTTGTTGACCGCCAAAGAGAAGTTGTTTGCTGCTTCCGCGAGTTCTGCCATCGCGTTCATAAAGTTGCTTTGGTGATCAATTTCTACTATTCCTATCGGGGCGATGACTCCTATTAATGCGTTGGGATCTTCCCCCATGATAATCTCCTTGGCATTAGCTGCCGTTTCCGCTTCAACCACCCGGCATTCTGTCTGCCTCCCTCTGGACTTTCTATACCAGACCTGATACTCGCTCATTTTGTTTCGCCTCTCGATATTATTGTTCTCATTATTATTTATTCCCAATTATTTATTCCCAATGCTGTCTGATACACATACGATGCTCAAAATAAATCAGCTTTTGTGTAGTTACACAAAAGCTGAATCCTTACTCATATTTTGTTATGAGCGGTTTTGAAGACCGCAAAAAGCATTTTTGTCTCGTTGGTTATTGTTTGAAAATCCATGAATTTAATGGATTTCATAAAACAAACGTAGCCAAATGCAGGGTGTTTTAGGGGGACGTTTTTGAGATTTTGTCCCCATTTC
Source organism: Sporomusaceae bacterium (assembly GCA_031460455.1). Lineage (NCBI taxonomy): Bacteria > Bacillati > Bacillota > Negativicutes > Selenomonadales > Sporomusaceae > Sporomusaceae bacterium. Next base: position 13,024 of record JAVKTQ010000014.1, on the reverse strand, counting down.
GTCCCCAAGTTCTGACTTAATTAGGCACTAGGGTGCGTCTCCTTATTGCCTATGATTCGGCGATAATGCCCTGTAAAGTGTTTTTGATCTTCTCTTTTTTCAAGGCAGTGAGAGATTGGGTCAGTTTCTCGATTTCGCCGCTGCCTTCAGTGGGAAATCGCAAAAGCGGAAGGTTTATTTTCTCCAGAATGCTGTTTTTTAGCCTGTCGCGACGTTGCTGGTCTTCCTTGTTGCGATGGCAGGAGAACCCGTCCACCTCCACCGCCAATACCGGTTCTTTATCGAGCTTGTTAAATAGGAGAAAGTCCACATGGCTCCATGGATTCTGGGCAAAAGCCGCTTCTTCGGGACTAAGTGTGGAAAAATCCTTTACAATCCGGCTCAGCGGTATATGGATGACACATTTGAATGAAGCAAACTCCGCCTTATCCAGCAGTTCATTGATTACCGCGTACATAATATTCTCCGACGGAAATTCCGATACTACCGTGCCGATTTTCCATATCTTGCGTAGCCTGTCGGAGTGTTCGGTGTATAATAGGTCGAACACCGAGAGTTTTTGGCTTTCGATAACATTCTGTTCCGGCGAGTTGTATTGGATATACCGGATAAGGTCCCCTAGGTTTGTCCCGTGGGTCCGGATGAGATTGTTTCCGGTTACGACGATAAGTTCCCTGACCGCCCGAGACACAGCGACGTTTATCAGATTCCGCTTGTCGTTGTGCGGCGTGCACTTATCCAGCACCGTGGAATAAATGATTGTCTGCTTCTCTCGTCCCTGAAACTTGTGTACCGTGTCAGCTTCTATCCCGGGGTAAATCTTGCTTATTATTCTCTGGGTTTCGTTGGCATGCAGTCGGTAAGGCGATATGATGCCGACCTCGCTCCCGTCGCCATACCTTCCGCCCCCGAGAATCTCGTCCCTGATAATCTCGATTTGCCGTAGATTATAGTGGCCTTTCTCTCTGCTGGTGTTTACCTCGCGGGCGTGGTTGCCGGGAGCCGTTCTGAACAGATATAGCGGACTGTCCTCGCTGTCGTCCGTCAGTACAACAAGCTGGTTATCGTAGAATTTTTCATTGCAGAACCGGATGATTCTCGGATGGCACCGATAATGCTCCCGCAGCAACGTTCGTTTTATTCCGTTGCCGTACAGCCTGGCTACAGACGACAGGATGCTTTCCCTTTCATAATTGTACGATGCATGGATATCATGCTGCGAGAACAAAGTCTCATTTGCAGTTTTCTGGCTGCTTGATACAATTTGCCCCAATTGTTCCCCGTCACCGACGATGACGATATTTCTGCAGCACGACATAGCGAGTGCGCCGGTGACGATATCTGTCTGTGACGATTCGTCGATGACCAGATAATCAAACAGGAAGTTGGGCGGAATGCTTTTTCTTATCGAGTACGTCGTACTCAATATGACCGGGTAATCGCTAATAAAATCCTTGAACTGCTGCTTGAATGATCCCTTCGAATAAATCTTCCTTGCTCCGCTTCCGTACCTCCGATGAAGCGAGGCTTGAAAAACCACATTGGAATGCTCTTTGTGTTCAGCCGTCAGCGCGTCGTAATTCATCGCCATCAGTTCTTTTTCCTTGGCGGCTATGGTGACTTGTCTAGCTCCGATGCCGTTTTTATAATACAGCCTGTAAATCGACGTTACCACATCGCTCACATTGGCGAACAAAAAACGGAATCGGTAAATCCCATACCGGAGAAATAGCCATGCTTTCGTTGCTATGGACTCCTGGCGGTCCTCAGTGCCGACCCTTTCCAGGTAATGAATAAACTCCAGCATTTTGCTGCTGGACCATCGCGAGTGATAGGAAAACCGCGACAGGGGTATATCGGCACTCTGAAAAGCTGCGTTGAAATGAGCCTGCTCCGCCTGTAACCTCGCGATCTCGTCCCGAAGTTTCGCCACTTCGTTTTTCGTGGCCAGCAGTCCTTCCAGCTGCCTGCTGATCCTGTCAAGCGATTTGTACGCATTATTTACAACAGTTGGATCTTGCTTCAGCTTCTGATAGTCACCTTCCGTGATCTGCCTTTCGAAAAAGCTTTTTTGATTCTCGGAATTCCCCAAAAGCGCGGTCAGAAATCCATATCCCGCGGCCTGAAGCTTTTCTTGCACATTTGATATGGCTGAATTGTTTGCGGAGACTACGGCGACAGACTTTCCACGGAAGACGGCATTGGCAATGACATTCAATATAGTCTGGGTTTTCCCTGTCCCTGGCGGGCCCTCGATGATGCTCATCGAATGTGCGAAAGCCTGTTTTGCGGCGTCCATCTGGCTCAGGTTCAGGCCAAACGGAAACGAGATCCGCGAATCATCCCGGGTTTCCGAAATCGGATCGCCGGACAGGTATGCAGCCAAAACACTATCCGGATCTACCTTCGTAATATTTTTGTACTGATCAAGCAGGAAATTGCGCCCCGCGTATTCCTCGTCGTTTTCCGGTGAGACATAGGGAGCCAGAGCCTTTAAATAATCAAAGACCGATTTTTCTTTATGATTTTCCAGACAGGATTTTTTTACAGTTACACGCTCTCTTGCATAAATATTGCTGGAACCGTTCCGCCGGACTTCCTTGACGTACGGGCCGAAATCCAATATGTCACAGTCGTTCAGCGGATAGTCGTCAACATACAGGATATGGGTAGCCTGGCTCATCGTCTTGGGCGGACCGTACACCTTGACATTCTCGGAAAGGTAAGTATACGACTTCCCGCCTGCGAACTCAACCCGGGTACGCCCATGCTCCCGCGTGATTCTCTGTACCTGTATCGTCTTGTCCTCATACTTCCCCGAGTTGGAATTTCGTACTAGCACCAGGTTGTTCGACGGATCCATTTCCTCCTCCTCCAGCCGGCTCAGTCATTCCTGGCGCCTGTCTTCCCAACTCCTGTGGGGAGAAATACCATTAATGCGGTTCCCTTGGTAGTAAAACGTTCTATTGCTTAGCAAAGCTTAAATCATCAAATTATTTAGAATAGATCACAGCCGCAATTAGGGCACAATGGCTCACGGGTTTCAAGTTCCGTCCCGCAGTTCAGGCAGATATATTCTACGTCACCATTAATAAGACTTAGACCCATATCTCTTACGGGAACTATTCTCCCGTTTTCCAGGGCAAGTTCGTATCGACATTCGCCTGTTGATCTATCCACTGCATTTACCCGTCCCGTCAATCCACTAGGTAGCTTCACCTGGCAGCCGGGCATGAAAAGCATCTTACCGAACTTGACCTCAATTTCATTATCGTCCGCGGGATCTTGGATTGAAGTATATCCGCCGTCTATCCTATACCGGTAAGTCTGAGATATATCCTCCTTGCTCGTTTGCGTCGATATGATTTCATTTATTCGCTCCAGAACTATCAACGCCTCATTTTTGCTTAAACGGTCGTTGTCGGCGTACCACCTGGGAACCTGTATACATGAAGGACACCCCTTGTCGAACGTTTCTGGGTCACAATGTGCGCAAGTGGTTAAAAGCTCTTTCGCCATCGGAAGCAGCATACGAAAATTATCGTATACAGCCGTAGAGATACCTAGTCCCCCGGAAGTTGTGTCAAATATGTAGATCACCGCGGAATTATCTTGTTTGCGAATAACTGAGTGCGTTGCAATTTCAGCACTGTCGCAGGGTTTTGAGATGGCATAGACCGTCGACAAAGCATGCGCAAGAGCATTTAATCCATCAGGGGGTACATGTCCGAAGCTGGGGTGAAGTCTGATCATTACTCCTTCCGAGTAAACCCGGCGCTGAAGCGGCCGCGGATATTTTTTTGCGACCCAGCCCCCTCCGATCTTTTCTCGGTAGCCTGTTATATTAGTCACCGCTACCATTGATGTATGTGCCATCTCTAAAAAATTCTGCCACAGTGTGCGCCGAAAGACGATTGAGCCGGGCCCAGACCGTTCCTTTACCTGAATAAATCCAACCGGGGACGTTTGGGCACTCGGAGTTTCCGGTTTCACTTCTACGATTTGTTCTCTATGACGCACTCGCTGTACACGGTATGCCTCCCCCATATGCCTATACACGGCACCTTCATAAGCTTCCCGTAGTAGTTGTGAAAACGTAATCGTACCTAATAATCGCCCACCAGATGGTATTTCGTATGTTGGGTCATCTATACAGCGGATATTAAGAATACGGTGCGGTTCCGGAGATATGAGAACATCATCAACGACATCCATCTCATCAATTTTATCGCAGAGATTTACGAAGTCGTGTCCAAAAATATCGCTATCAAGATTGGGGTTTTCGAAGTCACCACTTTCTATACGCGCGCATGCGAAATGCGATAGTAAAAGAAATCGGTTATCGAGGTGGAGAACTAGTTCTTCTAACGGCCGATCATACAACCTTTCCGGGTGGTTGTGGTAGTAATCGTCGATGGCGTTTCCAGACGGTACGATAACTACTTTTCCTTGGACTCCTTGTTGGCGCCCGACCCGTCCGGAACGCTGCCAAAAACTCATGGCGGTCGATGGGAGACCAAGATGGAGACAATATTCCAACCCAGGTAAATCAATACCAAGCTCCAAGGCTGAAGTCGAAATTACGCCCGTTAGTGCTCCCTCTCGTAACGCCTCTTCGATTAAACGTCTGTCACCCGGCTCATATCCCGACCGGTATGGCATGACTTTCTGTTTAAGCTGGGGGAAACGCTCAACAAGCCTATGATAGAAGAGCTCGGCCATCCTACGCGAATGACAAAATGCTATAAAACGCTTTCCACCATTAACAAGTTCAGAGAAAAACTGGTAAATTGAATCGTCGTCATCTTCACTTTGCGTTTTTACCATTAAGTACTGCCGGCCGGAATGTGGGCTACCATTCAAAGACTCATCAATCACCAAGAACGGCTTCCCAACAAGCATTTCAAGGTGTTTTCCGGGATCTCGCGACGTGGCGCTGGCGGCAAGGAAACGGGGATCGCAGCCTTTTCTTTTGCATACCTGGCGCAAGCGGCGGATGACAAAAGCCATGTTGCTACCGAAGGCTCCCGAGTAAACATGGCACTCATCGAGAACAATCAGAGCAAGATTTGCAAGCAGCGCGTGATATTCCGCATCTTCGTTTCTGCGAAGAATCGTCGCATGTAGAACATCAGGGGTACATATAAAAACCCTGCCTTTTCTCAGAGCTTCCCGCCGCTCCGCATCCTGAACGTCACCGTCGAATCTGTATACTATTTTTCCAAGCCCCAGTGCCTTCGCCACATCCGAAAGTGATTGCAGCTGATCACCGGCCAAAGCCTTGGTTGGGTAGAAAAACATGGCTTTTGCGTTCGGATCTTGCATCAAGAAGTGAAAGACCGGCAAGGCAAAACACAGGGTCTTGCCGGACGCGGTGCCGGTACTGATGACGACATTTTCCCCGCCGAGAGCTTTCGTTATCGCCGTTGCCTGATGCAGGAAAACTTTACCGTCAAACTGACGGCAAAGATATTCCACTATCCTTTCGTCGAGGACCGCGGGGCATGTTCCAAATCGCGCCTGCCTAGCTGGTACTTCATGCCGATGCGTAACGAAAAACCCGCTCCGAGATAAAAGCGATTCAGCCAAGAATATCCTCTCCTTACAACAACTGTACCCCGCACTGCGGGCATTGCTTTTCCGTGAGCCCTATATACTCCGCCCCACAGTTTATGCACCAGAGTTCCAATCTTCCGTGAATTAGGGCTAGCGATTGCCCTAGCAGCTGCTTCACCTGATCGCCTATTCTTACTGTATACTGCCTGTCGCAGAACATCTTGTTTTGAATTGGTTTACTGTCCACCACTTCGCCTTCCGCACGAGAAGCCGTATAAACGCTGGAACCGGCAGCAATCATTTTAAGCCCGAACGTCTTTCCGTTCTTGGCTTTCGAGACACTTACTTCAGGAGGTTTAGCGTGTAACAGTTCGTCTTTCGCTGTCGTTACCGTCAGCTCGTTTAGCAAACGGATCGAATCATGACGCGTGTTCTGCTTTGGATAATTGAGCCAGGGATTACCGAGAACACAATAAATGCACCCATGCGGACTCTCCTCGGAAGACTGACAGCTACAATCTGCCACATGGTCATGAACCATAGCGATTAGTTCGCGGAAGTTATCAGCCGCCTGCCGGGTAATCCCCAGGCCACCGGCCACATTATCGTAAAGATAAATCTTAGCTGAATTGCCCTCTTTGCTCCAACCATAAACTCCGATATCTTCGTGGGCACATCGGGCAAATATGGGATAACACACCTCCAACGCGGCACAGACGCCCATCACCGCACCATGACTAATATTAGCCAAACCGTCCAGGTGGATCACGAGTCCAGAAGTGGGGAAATAGCGCATAAGCGGCTGCTCATAAGTCACTTCCTGCTTACCGCGCACTCCTTTTTCCACATATCCGGACACCTTTTCGACAATGCCCAGGCTCCCGTAGTGCACCGACATCCCGGGCCAAAGGCGGGAAATCTCGTACCTAGTTGCTCTTTCCCTCACAAGTAGCTCTTTACGGGGTATGGTTTGAACCTTCGTAAAAGTTTGGGGTCTAACCAAAACTTCTTTTGCCGCGTGTGATACCCTTTCGACGCGGTATTTTCGGCCTCTATGCCCATAAATTGCGCGGGGATAGGCTTCTCGCAAGATTTGCGAGTAGTTGATGGTGCCGATCGACGGATTGTCGCTTCCATGGTTCATATCTTCCTTTATTTCAAAGGACGGGTCGTCAATGGCGCGAATCGAAACCTGATAGTGGGGATATTGGTCATAGAGAATATCTTCAGTGCATTCAAACTCGTTAACCTGGCTTGCTAACTGCAGAAAGTCCTGATTGAATATATCGGTGTCCAATCGTGGCGATTGGAAAGAAGTCGCTTCGGCGCGAGCACAGGCAAAGTGACTGAGCATGATAACCCGATTCCCGGTATTTATTGTGAGATCTTCTAACGGACGCGACAGAACCTTATCAGGATAGCGGCAAAAATAATTGTCATTAGGGCCATCACCGGCGACCAGCAGAATAGTTCCCGGTCTGCTTCTCCCGGCGCGTCCCATTCTTTGTACCATGGACGTCTTACTACTTGGCATGCCCACCATGACGCAGATATCCAGGTCGGGAATGTCTATGCCCATCTCTAACGCTGAGGTCGAAATGACTCCCTTCAGGTCGCCCGTAGAAAGAGCCTTTTCAATAATTGCCCTATCCCCAGCCTCGTAGCCGGCCCGGTATGGCATAACCTTGTCCTGCGTTTTCGGGTCCCGGCTCCAAGATTCACTTATGATACTCTCTACCTCACGCCTAGTATCGCAGAACACGATAAATTTCTGATCTAGTTCTAAGAGCCTCCCGAGGAGCTCGTTGATAAAAATACTGTTTAACTTCCCTTCAGGACGTTTTACAAACCAAAAAGTCTTTTCATGTACAGGACTGCCGTTTCGTTCATCGTCGATTACCTTAATTCCTGCGAGCCCGGTCAGGTCTTCGAAATGCGCGGCGGCATTGCCAACCGTGGCGCTTGCTAGGAAAAAGCACGGTTTTGAGCCATGGTTGCGGCATATTTGCCGAAGTCGGCGAATAACCATGGCGACATGGCTGCCGAAGGCTCCGGAGTAGATGTGGCATTCGTCGAGCACGATATGGGTGAGTCCGCCAAAGAAACCATTGTAGTATTGTTCCTTGTTGCGGCGAAGCAATGTGGCGTGAAGGACATCGGGCGTGGCGATAAGCAGCCGCTTCCGTTTGATAGCTTCTTCGCGTTCCGCTGGACTAACGTCACCGTCGTATCTCGCTACAACCGCTGATAGCTTCCACTGCTCGAATTTTCGCCGCTGGTCGTTACCCAGGGCTTTGACCGGGGATATGTAGAGGGCCCTGGTGTTTTTCGTTTGCATCAAGGTATCTAGAATAGGCAGCACAAATGCAGCCGATTTCCCGGACGCTGTAGAGGTTGTAATCCCCACATGCTGTCCGGCCAGCACCGCTTCGATGGCTTCTACCTGATGACTGTACAGGCTTGACGGAAATTGTTTTCTTACAAAAGCCTTCACGCGATCATCTAAGGCCTCGGGCACGTTGCGGTAAGAAGCCGGCCGAGCGGGAAACTCTTCTTTAAGTAATAGTTGGCACCCCAAACTCTCTAGCAAGTCCTGAAATTTATCAGCCATGAATACCACCCTCGAACAACGATTACAGGAGTAACTAAAGTACGCCGAATATCACTCGCCTTTGAACAGTTTGCGGATCAGGGAGTCGATGGCGTCAGCGTCAATCCCCCCCGCTGCGTTATCCTCCGTGACGATAAGTGCGCCTCTAGATCCTCCGCCTTGCTCATACGGCAGCACTCCTTGCGACTTATACCAGTCACGCTTTTTTTCCCAGCGTTTTTTATACTGACTGTCACTCATCATGCCGCAATGTTCCCACAGGAAAAGATCGCCGGTTTCTTCATTTTCAATAGTGAAGTCGGGAAATCTCACGCTTCCGTCATCGCCGGCAAACGGCTTCTCATACGAATAATCGATGCCGTGCGCAGCCAGCAGACTGGTGATTATCACTTCTGACTTCGATCTCACCGCCTCACCCTTCACCGTACGGTGAATTAGGCCATCTTCGAGAAACTTGTCGTTTACCTGGACAATATCCGGCTGGATGAACAGATTCGTCAAGCGGGCGGCCGTTTCCGAATAGTACGCGGACGAGTACTTCCTCAGTTCGCTGCGCGGGCCCTGATGCAAAACGACGATCCTGTCTTTCTGCCTCGTGAGCGCAGTGTAAAGAAGTTCCCGGGAAAGAAGCCGGCATGGATTTGGGACAACCAATATGGTAAGTCCAAACTCGCTGCCTTGCGCCTTGTGAATCGTCAGGCTATAGGCCAACTCCAGTTTCGGCGACGCTTCTTCACCGAAATCACGCTTTGTAAACGAATATGTATGTTTCTTCTGCGATGAAAACTCGACGTTGAGATACCGGGGAGCGCCGTCATACTTAGCATCCGCTTTTTTGAACTGGCCGACTACAACGCCGATTTCTCCGTTGGCAATATAGCCAAGCGCGTCTTCCGCCGGAAACACGCTTGACCGCGAGTGGTTGACGACGTTTATTACCTTGTCGCCATAGACTATCTCCTCTGGCCCCATAGGCTTCGGCACCTTGCAGAGGTTGCTCCTGGCGAATTCAACAATATTGCGCCGAAAAGTCTTTTGCACCAGCTTGTTTATCTGGGTTGTCCCGTACGGCTGGCCACGCACCGGCGTCAGGATCTGCCACGCTTCCGCAGAGGCTCCAGAACCCATGTTGAAATAAATTTTATCTTTATATAACGTCCCGCCAAGCTTCATGTCGAACGTCGCGCTGTCTTCGATGCCGGCCAATTTTAATTCAGCGACCAAAACGTCCAGGAGCTTGTCCCGGAACTCGCTTGCGTTAGCCCATTCCACGAACTTTATCCGTTCAAGTTCTACTCCGCGGATTATTTGATCAAAAATCTCGTCGTCGCCGGGACCGACCCTTCCCCCACCGAACCAGTCGGCCATCTGAATGTCCTCGCTGGTTTCCCCCGCTTGGCGACGGCGCACGGTAAGTTCGGCATAACAATGCCCGATATGCGGGAAAGACGCGTAAACATCCTTTGGCCGCAGCGCCTCGATTATATCTACGAATGGCCTGCCGGGGCCTATTGGGGGTAGCTGGCGAGGATCGCCCGTAAGAACCAGTCTCTCTACGCCTTTAAGAGCGTCTAGCAGAGCACCCAATTGCTCCTCGGTCAACATCGATGCTTCGTCGACGATGACTGTTTTTGCCCCTTCATATTTGGCACGGCTCGATTTATGGTAGCGTCCGGTTTTTTCGTCATAACGCCCGTGGGTGAGAAGAAACTGCGCCAGAGTGAGTGCGGGTTGCCCGGTCGACTGCGCAAGCCTGACGCGGGCTTTTCCCGTGGGTGCCAGCATTAATACGCCGGATGCCTTGATTGCCGGTTCGTTTGCCAGAACGGATAGCACCGTGGTTTTTCCAGTGCCGGCAGGACCAATGAGTACAGAAACTCTTGAGGCTGCTATCTCCTTTAGGGCGGCTGCCTTTTCTTCCCTCGCCCGCTTTTCTTCTTCGTCCTGCGCCGACCCGATATTCTTTGCCGCGAGATCCTGCTCTAACAGCTGAAGCCAGTCCGCCTGGACTTGTAGGCGTTTACCTTTGCTTCTGTTTGCCACGGAATCGCCGATTGTCTTGCCGAGCACCTGCAGGTGTCCTAGCTGATATGCCGTTTCACCGCTTTTCATTTTTGTTTCGAGTATGATAGGGTAAAACCAGTCGTCCACCACCCGCAACAGGTCCTTGTCAACGGGACAGGCCGGGGAAAGCGGCATTTCCCTGATCTCCTGGATGATTTGCGTTTGCGGCAGAAGCGTGTGCCCCTGATTTGCTGCGGAATCCAGCACTCTAGTGGCCAGTGCCCTAACTCGCCTGGCATCGCTGCCGTCCTCTAGCTTGGACGGCTCGGGCAGCGGGTGATGGGCTCTAACTATTTCCGGGGGGAACATTCCCCGGTCAATTATCGTGATATCAATCGGATCTGGCGATATCCGGTCTTGTTCGTAGAGAATATAGGGGTTCACAATGATTTCCGAATCGGCAAAGTTCAGTCCGTTTTTGCTTCTTTCCTCCGGGACATAGAACCGAACGGCCTGGTCCACACTCATTTCGAACCGGCTCAGAAGCTTTATTAGAGCGCACCGCTCGTCAGGCAGGTGGGCCCATTTCTTACGAATGGTTGTGCTAAACTGCTCTGCAATTGGCTGAGACAAAAACGATGGGTTCTTCATCGCCCTTTCGACCAACGGCCAGGGATCTTCATTCTCCTTAACCCGTCCGGCAATCTCGTACGCGGCCAAATTACCGTGTTCCAGGCCGAAGGAGCAAAGCGCCGGCCCAAGGCCAGGGAACGGACCGCGCAGCTTCCATATTTCGGCCAGTCGTTTATCTATCCAGTCGAGTTGCTGCTTCCAGCTTTCCGGCAGCACGGCTCCGGCCTTTCGCAGAGCAGCGCTGATGGACAACAGCGAATCAATCGCCCCGTCAGGGGTTACGTGCTCCGCCGCATAGGAGAACTGCGCCCTCCGATGATCAGGCACGTATGCTACGTAGTCTTCAAGCTCAAATGTCACTCCTTGGTTCTGCAAAGCCATCAACTCATGATAAGGCAGCAAAAAGCCATCGGCTTGGGTCTTTCGAATTGAGTGCTGAATGGCTCTTTCCCAGATGATGTGCTTTCCCGCCCGAGGGATGCGGTGGTCATACTCGACGGCGCTGCCTATGTTCAGCACGCGTCCGACACCGATAAGGACCCGGCGGGCGTCTTCTGCGAACGGCACCTGCTTGGCGTAAAAAAAACAAAGCGACTTTTCTGGGGCCAAAGCACCGAAAAATGTGTCGAGAATTACTGATTGGTTCTTATGATCCTGCACCCAAGGGGTTTCGAAGGGAAGATCCGGTTCACGTTCCGGATCTACATTCATACACAGCTCCTCCGCTTTTTCCCAGGCTGCCTCCTTCATTAGCCACCGGAAAGGGACGCTCATTGCCGAGTAAGCGGGGTTCCGAAAGGGCGTGGGTTTTAAATGCCGATGATGGTCGCTGCTGTTAGCATAAGGGTGTTCCACCAACCGCGTAACTTCGAAGGGAGCCATGAAGGTGCCTCGCTCAGCAATACACGCCGGCCACTGGCTCTGGTTGAGCTTTTCCACCGTCTTCCCGCAAATCGCCTGTTCCGCCTCGTCGTCGCGGGACTCACGAATACGATCCAGGATAAGACATGCCGTATTCATTGACGGATCGTGGCAGACCCTTCCATCCCAGCCGGCATCATGCCACGGCACCCGGATAGACATATGACGCAAAGGCAAACGGAAATCTTTCATCATTCATTCCCCCCGAATATCGGCAGTCCAATTCCTACACACCTCGCAGACGGTGTAAATAAACTGAACCACATTTATCACTGTTCCGCCAATATTCATCAATTACACAAATGCCGTATAATAACCTTCTAATCTACCATTATTTGGTGAGACGATGTTTCAAATGCAGAATGGCTGGTATCTTCTACCAATATACAAGAATAGACTGACAGCAGTATGTCAGTCTAAAAGTACTTTTAGTGTCGCTCGAAGTTTTTTAGACGAGCGATACGACAAATATCTAGGCCTCTTTTAAGAAAATTTATTCAAAAAAGAGGGGGGCGTAATGTTCATTAAAGATCTTAGCAAGTCGCCTATGCCCCTCCGCGTTCATGTAAACCCCATCAAAATAAAGTTCGTCCCCAAATTCTAAAATGCTAAGATTATCATCGTCGTCAATTATCTCATAAAAATCACACAAGATAACGTCATCACAAGAACGTAAAATATCACGATATCCTTTTAAACGTTCCTCAATGTTTATATTCTTTACTAGAGGAGGAATACAAATAATCGCCTCAGTGCCTTGCCTGTTAGCCATGGCAACCAGCGCGTCAACATTGAAAGCAAATTCTTCATTCGGAACTCCTAGGACGGCATCAGTGGTTCCGCAGTGGATCAATGCATATTTAGGCTTATGCAGGGCGATTTCATACTCAAACGTAGCCACCATGCTTCCGGAATAATTACCTGGCTTAGATAGATTAACTATCATGGGATCATTACCAAATACAATACGTAGCCAAGACTCTTGTTGGGTATTTGGATACCCTGCTGCCAAGTCATCCCCTTTTATAACCATCCAGACCGGTATGCCAGTAAGCATGAGGTATCATCCCCAATCCTTCTTAACGCCAACACGTTCATAGCACATCAAAATCCGAGCCTCGCAAAAAGCTTATCAATGTAATGGTCTCGGTCATCCGTCATAAAAAGTACATGCTTATCTTCGAGTTCTTGTTGAGTGTTATCCCTGTCAGCGCCGACGATAAAATGTAGGAAAGTGGCGATATAAAATTGCATATTTGCGGCGGTCGAAAATGATCTGTGATACACTTTTCCCTGTCT
>JAVKTQ010000013.1 GCA_031460455.1 Sporomusaceae bacterium | reverse complement strand
GTGACCAATCTGGCTGTTTTCATCCGCGACAAGCGGGGCCTGGTGCTGACCGAGACCGCCCCCGGCGTCACCGTCGAGGAGGTCAGGGCCGCTACCGCAGCTGCCTTTACCGTCGCGCCGGACGTGAAGGAGATGGCTGTATAAACTGCGCCATGATGCAAGGATAACGCCGGCCCGCGGCTCGAAACAGACCGCGGGCCGGCTGTTTTTTTGCGGCTGCCGGCGGGGTGAATTAATAAGGTTTTTAAAGTGAAGCCGCACTCTTGACAGTGAGCGAATCCGATGATAAGTTGAATGTAACCGTTTCCTACGGAAAACAATTTAGGAGGCTGTCAAAGGGAAATTTTAGAACAAGGAGTCAAAAAATGGAGTTCTTAGTCGCACTATCCAAAATCATGATGGTAAACATCGTTCTCAGCGGCGACAACGCGGTAGTCATAGCCATGGCAAGCCGCTGCCTGCCGTCCAAGCAGCAGAAGATGGCCATCCTGTGGGGCAGTGCCGGGGCGATAGGGCTTAGGATCATCCTCACTATCGTTGCGGTTGTCTTGCTGCAGATTCCTTATCTCCAATTCGCCGGCGGCCTGCTGCTCGTCTGGATCGCCGCCAAGCTCCTCGTTGAAGACAGCCACTGCGACAATATCAACGCTTCCGACAATCTCTGGGCGGCGGTGAAGACGATCATCATCGCCGACATTGTGATGAGTCTCGATAATACGCTGGCGATCGCGGCGATCGCGAACGGCGATTATCTCCTGCTCGGCGTCGGCCTGGCGCTGAGCATCCCGCTGATTATTTTCGGCAGCAAGATTCTTGTCTTGCTTATGGACAGGTTCCCGATCATCGTTTATATCGGCGCCGCGCTCATCGCCTGGACGGCGGGGGAGATGATCAACGCCGACCCCATGATCGGCCCCCATGTCGTCGCCTACACGCCCCACTGGCTTGTGCCGACGGTGATCACCGTCGGAGTAGTCGGCTTCGGCTACTGGAAGCAGCAGCAGCGCAAGCAGGCGAAAGCCGCGGAGCCGGAAAACGAAGGCTGAGTGAAACGAGAAAAGCGAGTCTGAAGAGACTCGCTTTTTTGACGCGGCGCTAAAGGAACACCGGGCTAAGGCCGTTTAGAAGCGCCCAGATGCTAGGCAGCCCGAGGACGCGAAGCGACGCGTACTCGGAACGTACGCTAGCAAGCGCCCGGAGGGCTAACAACGCAGATGGGCGCTTATCAACGGCCGTGTTAATCGGTGTAGGCGGCGACGATTTCGCCGACGTATACGGTATGATGGTCGCCGTCCTTGTACCACTGGGCGTTGAAGTTCTTGTCGAGCTGGCCGGGAACCATGTCGTACTGGTAGGCGACCCGGCATTCGTAGTAGAGGCCGCAGCCGTCGACGACCGGCGTGGCGACCTTGCTGCCTGCCCGGAGGGTGAGGCCGGCCGCCTTGACTTTGTCGATATCCCGCCCCGATTTGCTGCCGCAGAGGGCAAGGGCGTCTTTCATGCCGGCGAGCGGCAGGCTGACGGTGAATTCGCCGCCGGCCATGAATTTGTGGGTGTGGCGGGACGGCCGCACCATTACGGTGAAGACGGGTTTGCCCCACATGAAGCCTATGCCGCCCCAGGCGATGGTCATGACGTTGTTTTGGCCGCTGTCGCCGGCGGTGAGGAAGGCGCCCTGGCTGAGCACTTCCATGGCTTTGTTCGCCTGGTCGCTAAAGCTGATTTCTTTCATGACAAAACCTCCTTGTCGGCGGCCCGCTGGCTGAATACGCCTGCTGCGCGCCGTTTATTCAGTTATATTCTGCCCGCAGGGCGCGTTTCCTGGCGCGGGGAGATAAGGATATAAAAATTTTCCGTCTGGCTTGCTCCGGGACTCGGCAGTATAATGATTATAGCTTGTTACTAGGGGAGTATGATCTGTGGCCGATTTTAGCACCGCGAAGGAAAAATATGTTCACGGCGTGTTTGCCGCGATTGCCCGCCGGTACGATCTGATGAATACGCTGCTGAGCTTCAACCGCGACAAGTACTGGCGGCGGTTCGCGGTCGCCAGGACGGGTCTGGCGGCGGGGGGGCGGGCGCTCGATGTGTGCTGCGGGACAGGCCTCCTTTCTCTGGAGCTCGCCAGGGTAGCGGGACCGGACGGACGGGTGACGGGCCTGGATTTTTGCCGCGAGATGCTGGAGGTGGCCGCGGGCAATGTCGCGGCCAGCCCCTTCGGCCGGTCTGTCGAGCTGGTGGAGGGCAACGCGATGGCGCTGCCTTTTCCTGACGACAGTTTTGACTGCGCCACGATCGGCTTTGCGCTGCGCAATGTGCCGGATATCGCCGCCGTGCTGGCGGAGATGCGGCGGGTGGTGCGGCCGGGCGGCATGGTGGTTTCGCTGGAGCTGGCCAAGCCGGGCGCGCCGGTGTTCAAACAGCTTTATTATCTGTATTTCGAACAGCTTCTCCCCTTGCTGGGCAAGGCTGGGGTCGGCGTGGACGGTCCGTACCGCTGGCTGCCCGAGTCGCTGCGGCGTTTCCCCCATCAGGCCGAGGTCCGCGAGATTTTCCGGGCGGTCGGTCTTAAGGAAGCCGTTTATCACGAGCTGACGGGCGGCATCGTCGCCGTCCATACGGGCAGAAAATAGGGGGGAGAGTGCGTGCGCCTGGGGAAGCTGGCTGTTTTCCTGGAAATGATCAAGTTCGAGCATACCGTTTTCGCGCTGCCGTTCGCTTATATCGGCGCACTGCTCGCGGAGCTGCGGCTGCCGAGTGTTCACGATTTTGTATGGATAACGCTGGCGATGATCGGCGCCCGGACGGCCGCGATGTCGCTCAACCGCATTATCGACCGCCATATCGACGCCGCCAACCCCCGCACGGCGGCGCGGGCCCTGCCCCGCGGCCTGCTGCCGCTGGGGACGGTGTGGCTGTATACTGTCCTGTCGCTGCTGCTGCTGGCGGTGGCGGCTTATAATCTCAGCGAGCTGGCTTTCCGGCTTTTCCCGGTGGTGCTGGTTGCGCTCACTTTTTATTCGTATACCAAACGGTTCACGTGGCTGTGCCATCTTTTTCTCGGCGGCACGCTGGCTCTCGCGCCGCTGGGGGCCTGGGTGGCGATTACCGGCGCGGTGGATGCCGCGGCGCTGACGCTGGCTGCGGCGGTGATGGTGTGGGTGGCGGGGTTCGATATTATTTACGCGTGCAACGATTATGACTTTGACCGCACGGCCGGTATTTACTCCGTCCCGGCGCGCTTCGGGATCGCCGCCGGGCTGCGGCTGGCGAAGGTTCTTCACTTGTTCGCCGCCGGGCTGTTCGCCCTCTTCGGCCATATGCTCGGCCTCGGGCTTTTCTACTGGCTGGGAGTGGCCGTCGCCGCCCTGCTGCTTTTTTGGCAGCATCGCCTGATAAGCCCGGCCGATCTTTCCCGCGCCGGGGTGGCGTTTTTCAGTCTGAACGGAAGCCTGAGCGTGGTGATGCTGGCGGCCGTTTTTTTGGATGTTGCGCTGAGGTGATTTATGACTGCCGTGGAACAATTAAGGGCCGGACTAATTAGTCCGGCCCTTAATTGTTCTTACGCGTCGGCTTTGAGTTTCTGAAGGGCGAGGTATTTCTTCTGGAGCTCGTTTTCGAGGACGCCGATCTCCTTGAGGAGGGAGTCGACGGCCGGGCCTTCGCACTGGCCGGTCAGGAAGACGGTTTTGCCGTATTCCTTGAACAGCCGGTCCTGCTTGGTCTCGAGAAATTCCATTTGCAGGCGGATTTCGGTGACTTCCTTGGCCCATTTCACTTCGTCGCCGAGGTCGTCCCACATTTCCCGGGCCTTTTTCGCGAAGAGGTCGCGGTATTCTTTGATGCGGTCCTTATCCATGGTCATTCCTCCTTTTTTGGCGTTAAATAAGTATTCTGGGCGGCGCTGGCCGTATTCCTGCCAAAAGCGGCCGCTATGTCGCGCGGCGGGGAAAATTTTTCTTTCTTTCGCGACAAATGTTTTCGTCCAAAATACACTTGACTTTGCCGGAGGGATGGACTATAATCAAAACTAAATTTATACGGCAACGCGTTGAAAGGGAAGCCAAGTGTTGTGTGCCTACAGAGAGCCGGCGGATGGTGCGAGCCGGTGGCCGGGCAGGCGGTTCCGCCCCGGAGCGGCTGGTGAAGAATCATGACGGGCGCCGCCCGATAAAGCGGCATAAGTTGGCTGTATGGCAATGTGGGTGGCAACGCGGGAATTCCTCTCGTCCCTGGCGGGATGAGGGTTTTTTGTTAGCCGGATCACGGCGTCGGCTTAAGCTGGGTGGCACCGCGGGAAAATCCCGCCCCAATTTTGGGGCGGTTTTTTTATAACCAAGAATATTTTTCTGGAGGGAATACACATGAAAATACTCGTATCCGACCCGGTATCCGATAAGGGTGTAGCGATCCTGCGCAAAGAGCACGAGGTGGATGTGAAACTGAAGCTGGCGGCCGAGGAGCTTGTCGCTCTTATCCCCGGCTACGACGCGCTGGTTGTGCGCAGCGAGACTAAGGTCACAAAAGCCGTTATCGAGGCGGCCGATAGTCTCAAGGTCATCGGCCGGGCCGGCGTAGGCGTGGATAATATCGATGTGGAGGCGGCGACGAAGAAGGGCATTATCGTGCTGAACGCCCCGGAGGGGAATACGATCGCCGCGACCGAGCACACGATGGCGATGATGCTTTCCCTGGCCCGTAACATCCCCCAGGCCCATCAGTCGGTGAAAAGCGGCGAGTGGCAGCGGGGCAAGTTCGTGGGCGTGGAGATGCGGGGCAAGACGCTCGGTGTGCTCGGTCTCGGCCGCATCGGCACCGGCGTGGCCAAACGGGCGCTGGCGATGGAGATGAAGGTGCTGGCGTATGACCCGTTTATCAGCGCCGAACACGCCCGGACTCTCGATATCGATCTCGTGGAGCTCGACGAGGTGCTGGCCGGCGCCGATTTTATCACGCTGCACCTGCCGCTGACCGCCGATACGAAGGGGCTGTTCGACAAGGAGCGGTTCAAGAAGGTCAAGCCGGGGGTGCGGATCGTCAACTGCGCCCGCGGCGGGGTGATCGACGAGGCGGCGTTGGCCGCGGCAATCAATGAGGGGATCGTGGCCGGCGCGGCTATCGACGTTTTCGAGAAGGAACCGATTGACGCCGCCAACCCGCTGCTCGGCGTCGACAAGGTGGTGCTTACCCCGCATTTGGGCGCTTCGACGGCCGAGGCTCAGGTGGGCGTGGCGGTGGATGTGGCGGAGGGCATTCTTGTCGCCCTGCGCGGCGAGCCTGTGACGACGGCGGTCAACATTGCCCCCGTGCCGGCGCATGTGATGAAGGTTATCAAGCCGTACCTGGGTGTGGCCGAGAAGATGGGCTGCCTGGCCGTCCATCTGGCCGACGGGCGCATCGAGACGGTCGAGGTGGAGTATAACGGCCAGATCAGCGAGGTGGATACCCGCATGCTTACGACGGCCGTGCTGAAGGGCCTGCTCGGCCCCATCCTCCAGGAGACGGTGAATTACGTCAACGCTCCCGGCGTAGCCAAGGCGCGCGGCATAAAGGCGAAGGAGATCAAGAGCAAGGAGACGGCTAACTTCGCCAATCTTCTTACCGTCCGCATCCGCACGGATAAGGGCGCCCATATGGTGGCCGGCACGCTGTTCGGCAAGGAGGAGGCCCGCATCGTGATGATCGACGGCTACCGGGTGGATGTCGACCCGACAGGCTGGCTGCTGATCGGTCCGCATATCGATAAGCCGGGGATCATCGGCAAGGTGGGCACGATCCTCGGCGAAAGCGGCATCAATATCGCCGGCATGCAGGTGGGCCGCACCGCGACCGCCGGCACGAGCATTATGGTTATGACGGTCGAGGCCGATCTGCCGACGCCGGTTATGCTGAAGATCAAGGCGGTGGACGGTATCCTCGGCGCCAAACTGGTCAATTTCAACCTCGGCTGAACGAAAGGAAGGTCCCGATGGCAACAGTAAAACCGTTCCGCGGCCTGCGGCCGGCCCCCGAACTGGCCGCCAGCATCGCCGCTCTGCCCTATGATGTGATGGATTCCGAGGAGGCGCGGCGGATAACGGCCGACAACCCTTACAGCTTCCTGCGGGTGACGAAGGCGGAGGTCGATCTGCCGGCCGATGTCGATCATTATTCGCCGGCGGTGTATGCCCAGGCGCGCGCTACGCTGGACGATTTCGCCGCCAAGGGGTACCTGCGGCAGGATCCCGCTCCCTGCTTTTATATCTACAGGCAGAAGATGGGCGACCATACCCAGGTCGGCCTGGTGGCCGCGGCGTCGGTCGACGAGTATGAGCAGGGTATCATCAAGAAGCACGAATTCACCCGTCCCGACAAGGAGCTCGACCGGGTGAACCATATCGCCGCGACGGGCGCCCAGACAGGGGCGGTGTTCCTGACTTACCGGGCCGACCGGGGCATCGACGCGCTGATCGAGCGCTGCCGCCGGAAGCCGCCGGTGTATGATTTCACCGCCGCGGACGGGATAAGCCACACGCTGTACGTGGTGGACGGGGCGGCCGATATCGCCGCTCTCGAAGAGGCGTTCCGCGCGGTGCCGGCCTTGTATATCGCCGACGGCCACCACCGTTCGGCGGCGGCGGCGCGGGTGCGGGAGAGGTGCCGGGCCGCGAACCCCGGCCATACGGGGGACGAGGCTTATAACCGCTTCCTGGTGGTGATCTTCCCCCACGAGCAAGTGCGGATAATGGATTACAACCGCGTGGTGGCCGATCTTGCCGGCTTTACGCCGGACGGGTTTCTGGCCGCCGCCCAAGAGAAGTTCGCCGTCGAGGAGCACCCCGCCGGCGCCTTGAAGCCGACCGCGGCCCATACGTTCGGCATGTACCTCGGCGGCCGCTGGTACCGGCTGACCGCCCGGCCGGGGAGCTTCGGCGGCTCCGACCCGGTGGCTTCGCTGGATGTCAGCATTCTCCAGGATAATCTGCTGGCGCCGCTGCTGAAGGTGGGCGACCCCCGCACCGACAAGCGGATCAATTTCGTCGGCGGCATCCGCGGCATGGCCGAGCTGGAGCGGCTGGTGGACGGCGGTAGGTACGCCGTGGCCTTCTCCCTCTTCCCCACTTCGGTGGCGGAGCTGATGGCGATTGCCGACCGCGGCGCGATCATGCCGCCGAAGTCGACGTGGTTCGAGCCGAAGCTGCGGGATGCGATGGCGGTGCATCTGACCGGCTGCCGGTAAGCCTGCGCGGGACTGCGTAGATTACGCCCTGTTTTGACAATCGGGAGGCAAAGCAATTTTGCCTCCCGATTTTTGCCCTAAACGCGCCAAAAAACAGGAACAATCCACCACTACGTCGAATTTTTTTGAAAAATAGCATAATTGTCCGCTCCAGTCGGATGGGGAGGCACCCTGATGAGAACGAATGCTTTCCTGATTGCCGCCAGAGTCGCTTTTTCGTATGCTGTAATCGCCGGTTTATGGATTGTGTTTTCGGACACTGTTCTGTTTTCGGTCGCTCGGGATCCGGCTACCATCACCGCCCTGCAGGTCGCCAAGGGCTGGTTTTTTGTCGCCGCTACGGCAGTCCTGCTTTTTTGGGTCATCCGCAAGAACCTCGATTCGATCGTCCGCGCGGAAAGGGATCTGCAAGAGCGCAACGAAACGCTCACCCAGACGAACGAGGAACTTACCGCCGCGGAGGAGGAACTGCGCCAGCAGTTCACCGAGATCGTGGCGAGCCAGGACAAGATCCGCCGCCAGAACGAGTGTCTCCTGATGTTGCGGGAGACGGCTTTTTCTCTTATGCACGAGCGCGATGTGGACGCCCTGCTGCGCCTGATCGTCGAGAAGGCCGCCACGCTGGGGGAGTCTTCGCACGCTTACCTTTACACTCTGGACGACGACGGCCAGACGATGGAGCTGAAAGTGGTGATCGGCACCGCCATCCGGGAGATAGGCTTTCGCCAGCGCCGCGGCGAGGGTGTGGTCGGCCAGGTATGGAACTCCGGTATGCCGCTCGTCATTCATGACTATGACAAGTGGGACAGCCGGATGGGCGACAAGGGCTTCGACATCATCCGGACCTCGACCGGTTTTCCGCTGATCGTCGGCGGCGAGGTGGCAGGGGTGTTCGGCGTGAATTATTTCGACCACCGCGAGCTGGACGAACACGCCCGGGATCTGCTCGCCAGCTTTGCCGAGCTGGCTTCGATCACCCTTGCGAACGCCCGCCTCAACCGCTCGCTGCGGGAGGAGCTGACGGAGCGCGCGCTTATGGAGGCCGACCTGGAGCTGCAGCGGGCCCGTACCCAGGCTGTCCTGGACGCGCTGCCGGATATTATTCTCCGCCTTAGCCCGGACGGGTTCCTGCTGGAATTCAAACAGGGCGGCAGCATCGAGTCGGTCGCCCCGCTGGACGACTATATCGGCAAGCACCTCCGCGAGTTCACCCCGCCGTATCTTGGCGAGAAGATGACTTTCGGCATAGCTGAGGCTGTCAGGACGCGGTCCGTCCATGAGTTCGACTATGAGATCGTAGCCCCGGAAGGCAGGCTGCTGTATCGGGAGATGCGCCTCGTGGCCTCAGCCGACGACGAGGTTATCGCGATCGTCCGCGATATTACCGAGCGCCGCGAGATGGAGCGCGAGCTGAAAAAGATGAGCCTGACCGACCAGGCCACCGGGCTTAGCAACCGCGCGTTCTTTGAGACCGAGCTGCGGCGGCTGAACGACGGGCGGTTCCTGCCGGTAGGGGTGATTGTCGGCGATATTGACGGCCTGAAGTTCATCAACGACACTCTCGGCCACGACACCGGCGATAAGCTGATCGTCACCGCGGCGGAGATGATTGCCGGCTGCTTCGGCGACGGCGACGTGGTGGCCCGCATCGGCGGCGGCGAGTTTGGGGTGATTATGGCCAACAGTGACGCGGCCGCGGTGAAGAAGGCCTGCGACCGAATCCAGCAGGCGGTCGCCGCCTATCGTGAATCGACCCGGACGCCGCTCTCCATATCGCTCGGCCGCGCCCTCCGTTTCTGCGTCGACGAGACGCTGGCCGACACCTTCAAGACGGCCGATCGCAATATGTACCGCGAGAAACTCCACAGCAAGCAGAGCGGCCACAGCGCCATTGTCGCCACTCTCGCCCAGGCTCTCGAGGCGAGGGATTTCGTGACCGACGGCCACGCCGACCGCCTCCAGGAGCTGATGGAGCGGCTGGCCGTAGCCGTGGGGCTGCCCAACAGCGAGCTGCCCGACCTGCGGCTGCTTGGCCGGTTCCACGATATCGGCAAGGTCGGCATCCCCGATCATATCCTTTTCAAGCCCGGCCGGCTGACCGCCGAGGAGTTCGAGGTGATGAAGCGGCACTCGGAGATCGGCTACCGTATCGCTTTGGCTTCCCCGGAGCTGGAGCCGATCGCCGACTGGATTTTGAAGCACCAGGAATGGTGGAACGGCGAGGGCTACCCGCTCGGCCTGGCCGGCGAGGATATCCCCCTCCCCTGCCGCATTCTCGGCATTGTGGACGCGTATGACGCGATGACTAACGACCGCCCCTATCGCAAGGCGATGACGCACACCGACGCGGTGAGCGAGCTTGTCCGCTGCGCCGGCCGCCAGTTCGACGCCAGCCTGGTGGCGTTGTTCGTGAAGCTTTTACAGCCAAATTGACGCCTACAGCCCGTGCGCAACGCACGGGTTGTCTTTTTTGCGGCCAGGCCGGCGGCGGTCTGTGCATAATTTTCTTCCGCCCATATAAAGCTAGCATTGGCAAGACTCCGGTGCAAGGCCATTAAGAAAACCGATGGCACCGGGGGAGGATTGTCCGGGCCGCAGACCGAAATAAAATCGGGAAGGGGTGATAATTTTGGAAAAAAGAATTCTCGGCCGCACCGGCCTGGAAGTGACCGCCATCGCTTTCGGCGGCCTGCCCATGCAGCGCTGCACGCTGGCTGAGGCTGGTCCGGTGCTTAACGCGGCTCTGGACGCGGGGATTAATTTTATCGATACGGCCCGCGCCTATACCGACAGCGAGGAGAAGATCGGCTGCCACGTTTCGTCCCGGCGGCGGGAGTATTATCTGGCTACCAAGAGCATGGCCCGCGACCGGGCGAGCATGGCCAGGGATATCGATATAAGCCTGGCGACCATGAAGACGGATTATATCGATCTTTATCAAGTCCACAATGTTAAAAACCGCCCCGATCTCGATAAGGTTATGGGGCCCGGCGGCGCGCTCGAGGCGCTGCAGGAGGCGCAGGCGGCCGGCAAGATCGGCCATATCGGCATCACCGGCCACAGCATGGAGTTGCTTACCGAGAGCCTCAGGACCGGCCGGTTCAGCACTGTGCAGGCACCGTTCAACTGTATCGAGTCCAAGGCGGAGGAGGAGCTCTTTCCCCTGGCGAGGAAGGAGAATATCGGCATTATCGTGATGAAGCCGCTGGGCGGCGGTCAGATCGACAAACCGGACCTGGCCCTCAGGTACATCCTGGAGCACGACATCACGACCGCGATCCCCGGCATGGACGAGGTAAAGCATGTCGAGGAGAATCTGGCCGCGCTGAAGAATTTCCGGCCGCTGACCGCCGCGGAACGCGAGGAGCTGGGTCGCCTGGCCGCCGAGATCGGCGCCAATTTCTGCCGCCGCTGCGGCTACTGTATGCCTTGCACCGTCGGCATCGATATCCCGCAGTTGTTTATTTTCCATCTGCAGTACACGCGCTATAACATGAAGACCGCCATCCCCGGCCGCTACGCGGGGGTGCCGGTGAAGGCGTCGGCCTGCACCCAGTGCGGGGCGTGCGAGAAGCGTTGCCCTTACGATTTGCCCATCCGCGAGCGGCTGAAGAAGGTGGCCGAGGACTTGGGCTAATCGGCAGGCTGTTGTCCGGGAGGTTCGGCGGGGTCCGGCGGGACTGCGGGGACGGGATCGAGCCACACCGCGACGCCGCCAAGATATGGGACAAGCAGGTTGAAGACGACCGCGCCGGCGAAGGCAAGGGCTCCTGCGCCAAGGCCGACCGCCAGACCGAGGAAGGCGCCGCCGAAGATGCCGACGGCGCTGCGCTCAAGGATACCAAGCGCGACGCCGCAAATTCCGCCGATGCAGACGCCGGCCGCGAACGCCATCCGGAATACGGCGCCACAGGCTATTTTGGTGAGCATATGGTTATACATGCCGTCACCCCTTGTTCCGAAGGAGGTATTTAAAATGGCCGAGAAAGTATTCGATATCGCCGTGATCGGCGGCGGGCCGGCAGGCCTGTCGGCCGCGCTGACCGGGCGCATCCGCAACAAGAGCGTGGCCTTGTTCGAGCATCTCGATTTCAGCCAGAAGCTGCAGAAGGCTCATCTGGTGGACAATTATCCCGGCTTGCCTCAGATCACCGGCAAAGGCCTGATGCAGCAGATGTCCGCCCATTGTCTGGCCCACGAGCCAACCCTTATCAAGGAGAAGGTCCTTAATATCTACCCCGGCGAGGTGTTTACGCTGCTGACGCCTGCGGCCACTTACGAGGCGCGGGCGATCATTCTGGCGACCGGCGTGGTGGCGACGGTGCTGTTCGCCGGCGAGAAGGATTTCCTCGGCCGCGGGGTGAGCTATTGCGCGACTTGCGACGCGATGTTTTACAAGGATAAGAATGTGGCGGTGATTTCTTATACGACGGAGGGCGAGCATGAGGCGACGTATCTCGGCGAGCTGTGCCGCCAGGTTTATTATCTGCCGCAGTATAAGGGCGAGCTGCCGCGCTTTTTGGACAATGTGAAGGTGGTGAGCGACAAGCCGCGGGCGATCAAGGGCGACACTCAGGTGGAGTCGCTTGCGACCGAGCAGGGGACGCTGGATGTCGACGGCGTGTTCATCCTCCGCCAGTCGGATCCGGTGGAGAATGTGCTCCCCGGCATCGAGCTGGACGGCGAGGTTATAAAGGTTAACAGGGATATGTCGACAAGCATTCCCGGTGTGTTCGCCGCCGGCGACTGCACGGGCAAGCCCTGGCAGATCGCGAAGGCTACCGGCGAGGGCCTGGTGGCGGTGCTCAGCGCCATCGGCTATCTCGAAGCGAAAGCCAGGCAAGCCGCGCCGTGAACCACAGCGTCGCGTAGCCGAACACAGGGAAGAGCACTTTGATAAGTTTGGCAAAACCGAATTGACCGCATATGACGGCGGCGACGGCGACCAGCACTACGGCTACGGCCGGGTGGAGGCCCGTCGCCGCCGCCGCTTTGCCGGCACAGCCGTAGAGGCTGGCGAGGGCGGTGGTGTACATTGCCGCGAGCAATATGGCGGTGTAGATTATGCTGGCGAGGGGGTGCTGGCGGCTGGCGATTTCGAGGATGGGCACTTCCTGGGTGAGGCTGACAGGGTGGTGGAGCATGACGACGAGGGTGAGGAACGCCGCCAGACCGCCGAGGATGAGGCCGCCGAGCGCCCCGCCGACGGCACGGGCGGCGTAGCGGGCCACGGTGCCGCCGAGCGGGACGAGCACGGTGGCGCCGACCATGAGGTTGTATGAGACGTAGATGAGGGTGGCGAGCAGCCAGTGGGGGGCGGATTGGCTGGCGGGGGCGGGCGGCGCCGCGAGGGGCCCCGGGTCGGCGGCGTGGTAGGCGAGGGAGTAAAGGCCGACGGCGGCGATGCAGAGAATGAGGAGCGGCGCGATGGCCATGTTGGCGACGGCGACGCCGCGGATGCCGCCGAGTACGGTGACGGCGACGGCCGCTCCGGCGGCCGCGAGGCCAAGGTAGTAGGGCAGGCCGAGGTAGTCGCGGCCGACGGTGGCGATGCCGGCGATCATGACGGACAGCATGACGAACAGGAAGAGGGCGGTGAGGACGTCGAGGACAAGGGCGGCGCGGCGGCCGCATACGTGGTAGATGGCCTGGTGGTAGGCGGTGGCCTTGAGGCGGTAGCCGATTTCGAGCAACCGGCCGCCGAGCCAGGCGAACAGGAGGGTGGCGACGGCGATGCCGGCAAGGCCGGCTTTGCCGAAGCTGGCGAAGAACTGGACGATTTCCTGGCCGGAGGCGAATCCGGCCCCGATGACGGTGCCGGCGTACGTCGCCCCCACACGGATGGCGTCGGCCAGTGTCCTGGAGCAACGCACGGCGGTCCCCCCTCTCTTTCGCTAAATTCTATGAGAGTGTGCGCTTTTTCTGACATGGTTTTTTCTGGGAAGACGACCGCGATGATGGTAATGAAATAAGGATATTGCCATATATAAAAGCTGCACCCGCCTGATCGAGGCGGGTGCAGCTTTTATGTTTCAGCCATTATTTCTCCGGTGCGGCTGAGGTCGTAGCCGCCCATGCCGGCGACCTCGTTGCGGAAGGCCGGCGAGCGCAACACTGTCAGCAGAATCTGGAAATGGGGCTTATCCGCGTCTTCGCGGCGGATGACCAGGTCGTACCGTTCCTTCTGCAGGGGGACGAAGTCGATTTCCCGCACCTGCAGGGCGGTCTTTTCGATGCCGAGGCCGACGTCGGCTTCGCCCCGGCCAACACTGCTGGCCACCGCCAGGTGGCTGGTCTCTTCCTGATTGTAGCCGACGATGTCGCGTTGGTCGATGCCGAGGGAACGCAGCTGTTCGTCGAGCAGCACCCTGGCGCCCGAACCGCGCTCGCGGTTGACGAACCGTACGCCATGTTTGGTCAGATCGCGCCAGCCATGTATTTCTTTGGGGTTGCCCTTGGCAACGTAGAAGCCTTCCATCCGGTAGGCCAGATTGATTATTAGCGTGCGGTGGCCCGGCAACAGCCGCCTGACATAGGGGACGTTGTAGGTGTCGCTGTCGCTGTCCCACAGGTGGGTGGTGGCGGCGTTGGCAGTGCCGCGGTAAAGGGCCATAAGGCCGTCGATGCTGCCGGCGTAGTTGCGCAGGAAGCGGACGTACGGCATCATTTTCTCCAGGTGGCGGGTTAAGATGTCGAGGATGACGTCCTGACCGCAGATGATCAGCCCCTCCGGCTGCGCCGGGGCGGCCGGGTCGTGTGGCCGCGCGGCCTGCGTCTGGGCCGCCGGCGAGAGGCTTTTCGATTTCTTGATATAGCTGTCGAGGTCGGGGGCTTCGACACGGACCTTGCGGCCGATGCGGTAGGCGGTGAGGTCGCCGCGCTTGATCATTTCGTACACGGTAAAGCGCGAGATTTTGAGGATATTGGCCACTTCTTCGGGAGTATAGGAGATCGTATCGGTCATCGCTTCACCCCATTAAATCAATATCGCAATGCAATAATTGGCAAATCCTCTTGCGTTAATCATACTGCAAAATATATAATAACACCATAGAGATTTTGTTAGTTTTTGTTTGGTTATATTTGTTTATCCTTGCAATGGTGCGTTTATCGAGGGTTGTACTAGATGTTGAACATGTTTTAAATGCTTTTGAGCTAGTTTTAATTTGTTTGTGTTTGTTTAATTTTGCGGGTTGATCAAGGGGGAAGATAATGATGCTGCTCGGTACAAGCTCTAAGCTGTTCGCTTGCCTGGATACGGGGCTGAAGCCGACGAGGTTCAGGCAATGAGGAGGAGAGCACAATGAATAAACGGACATCAGCGATTATCGCCGGCCTGCTGGCGGCGGCCCTGCTGGCGGCGGGCTGCGGCGGCGGGGCGAAACAGGCGCCGCCCGCTGCGGCCGTCCAGCCGGTGGAGCTTAATATCTCCGCCGCCGTAAGTATGAAGGACGCGCTGACCGAGATCCAGACCAACTACCAGAAGAAGAACCCCACCGTAAAGCTCGTCTATAACCTTGGCGCGTCCGGGACGCTGCAGAGGCAGATCGAGCAGGGCGCGCCGGCCGATATTTTTATCTCGGCCGCCCCCAAGCAGATGAACGATCTTGAGGCCAAGAACCTGGTGAACAAGGGTACCCGCAGGAACCTTGTAGAAAATAAGCTCGTGCTGGTGGTGCCGGAGAACTCGACCCTCGGACTGAGCAAATTTGAAGACATAACTAACGCCAAGGTGCAGAAATTCAGCATGGGCGAGACGGCCACCGTGCCGGCCGGCCAATACGGGCAGCAGGTGCTCCAGAAGCTGGGCCTGTGGGACAGGGTCAAGGATAAGGCGGTGTTCGCCAAGGATGTGCGCACCGTGTTGACCTATGTGGCGACCGGCAATGTCGAGGCTGGCATCGTGTATAAGACCGACGCCGCGTCCCCCGGCGCCAAGGTGAGAATCGCCGCCACCGCCCCCGAAGGCTCGCACCAGTCGATCCTATACCCGGTCGCCATCCTGAGCGGCGCCAAGCAGGGTAAGGCGGCGGAGGAATTTCTCGCCTATCTCGTCGGGACGGAGGCCAAGGCGGTGTTCGAGAAACACGGCTTTACGATGAGCAAGTAGGCGGGGGAGGATTGAACTCAACGTTTCCGCGGCCCTCGGCCTTAAGGATCCCCGGCGCAGTGCTGATAGGAACCAAGCAGCCCCAGGACACTCAAGCCTTTCTCAATTACCTCTCCGGACCGGACGCGGCAAAGTGCTTTCAGAAATACGGATTCAATGTGATAAATACGCAGAAATAACAGTGTGGTGAACATCGTGGTTGAATGGCAGCCGGTCATTCTGTCAATCAAAGTAGCTCTCTGCTCACTAGTGTTTGTCGCCATTTTCGGTGTACTGGCCGCCCACCTGATGCGGCGCTGCGACTTCCCCGGCAAGGCGGCGGCGGAAGCGCTCTTTACTATGCCGCTGGTGCTGCCGCCGGTCGTCACCGGCTTCCTGCTCCTCATCCTCATCGGCAAACAGGGACCGGTGGGTCGGCTGCTGGACGAATATTTCCACACCCAGATCATTTTCACGCCGTACGCCGCCATCCTCGCCGGCACAGTGGTCGCTTTCCCGCTGATGTACCAGAGCACCAAGGCTGCTTTTCTCGCCGTCGAAACCAACCTCGAAGACGCCGCGCGGACGCTCGGCGCCGGCGAGTGGCGCGTGTTCTGGACGGTGACTCTGCCGCTGGCCTGGCCCGGTCTCGTCGCCGGCCTGATACTGTCGTTCGCCCGCGCCCTGGGAGAATTCGGGGCGACCATCATGGTGGCGGGCAATATCCCCGGCAAGACTCAGACGATACCGCTGGCGATATATTTTGCCGCCGAGTCCAACGACCTTACCCAGGCCGGCCTGTATGTGGTGATAATCAGCCTCATCACTTTTTCGCTGATTTTCTGGCTCAACAGTTGGTCCAAGACAAAGGGCAAGCCGGCATCGGCCAAGGTGGTGTCGTGATGCTGGCGGTCGATATCAAGAAGAATCTTCCCGATTTTACCCTCGAAGTCAAGTTTACGGTCGAACGCAACGTGCTTGTGCTGTTCGGCCCGTCGGGCAGCGGCAAGACGACCGTGCTGCGCTCGATCGCCGGGCTTGTCCGCCCGGACGGCGGCAGCATCGTCCACGACGGGCGGGTGATCTACGCCGCGGAAACCGGCGTCTTTGTGCCGCCGCGGGAGCGCAACGTCGGCTATATGTTTCAGGAGTTCGCCCTTTTTCCCCATATGAACGTGAAAAAGAACATTTGGTACGGCGTCAAAAAGCGTAACCAGGAGGCGGCGCAAATGTACGGGCGGCTGATGGAGCTGCTCAAGATCGGGCAGCTCGCAGACCGCTACGTGGGGCAGCTGTCCGGCGGCGAGAAGCAGCGGGTGGCCCTGGCGCGGGCGCTGATGGCCGAGCCGAAAATCCTGCTGCTCGACGAACCGCTGTCGTCGCTTGACAGCGGCACCCGCCTGGAACTGCAGACGGAACTGAAAAGAATGCAGGAGCTGTGGGGCATCCCGTTTATCCTCGTCACCCACGATCCGGATGAGGCCAAAGCCCTCGGCCACCAGATCCTGTTTCTCGATAAGGGCCGGCAGGCAGCGCCGCAGTGGCCGTAATACCGCCAAGGCGGGCGGCGCAGGGCGGCGATAGCTGACAAAGGAGCAAAGCCCCTGGGAAGTGTATTCCCAGGGGCTTTTACGCCCAACGGCCCAGCAACCCCATTCCCGATTATGGTTGCCACGATGTCTGCGTGCAGGAAGTGACCATGATCGGCTCGCTGGCGATTCACCGCAAAAACGATGCTCCGATTTGTACCGGAGCATTGGAGAACTAGCTTAACAAAACGGCTCCCGCTGGCGGCTTTCAGGTGATCGGCGCGGGGTTGAACAGGCAAAGGGCGTTATGGAGCTCCCACCGCTCAGCCCAAGTCTGCTTTCGTCCGCTGGCCACGTCGAGGATGAAGCGAAAAATCTCATGGCCCACTTCCTCGATCGTCGCCTCGCCGGTGGCGATCCGCCCTGCATTGATATCGATGAGATCGGGCCACTGCTCCGCCAGCCAGTCGCGCGTCGCCACCTTGACGACCGGGGCCATCGCCAGCCCGTACGGCGTCCCCCGGCCGGTGGTGAACACCTGCAGGTGCATGCCTGCCGCCAGTTGCAGTGTGCCGCAAACGAAATCGCTCGCTGGCGTGGCGGCGAAAATCAAGCCCTTCCGGGTCGCCTTGTCGCCAGGGGCAAGCACGCCGTCGATCGGACCGCTGCCTGCTTTGGCGATTGAGCCGAGTGCCTTTTCGACCACGTTGGCCAGCCCGCCCTTCTTGTTGCCGGGCGTCGGGTTGGCGCTCCGGTCGGCCTCGCCGGCGGCCAGGTATTCGTCATACCATTTCATCTCGCGGATGAGCGCCCGGCCTACTTCCGGGTTTGCCGCGCGCGGCGTCAGCAGATGGATGGCGTCCCTGACCTCGGTTACTTCTGAGAACAACACCGTCCCGCCGGCGCGCACCAGCAGATCGGCCGCAAACCCCACCGCCGGATTGGCGGTCACGCCGGAGAACGCATCGCTGCCGCCGCACTGCACGCCGACGACAAGGTCGCTCGCCGGGCAGGCGACCCGCCGCCGGCGGTCGAGCCTCGACAGCCTTTGCCCGGCCTCCGCCATGATGGCTTCAACCATGTTCGCGAACCCGCGATGGTCCTGCAGCACAACGGCCGAGCCGCCGCCCTGCGTCAGACGCTCGGGCGCCAGCTTCTCGCAGCCCAGGCCCACCACCAGCAACTCGCCGCCGAAGTTGGGGTGGCGGGCGAGATTCTGCAGCGTGCGGATGGGGATGACCGCCTGCGGGGCGTTGATCGCCACGCCGCAGCCGTAGCTGTGGTTGAGCGCCACAACATCGTCGACATGCGGGTAGCGGGGCAAAAGCTCGGCTTTGATCCGTTTCACCGCCTGGTCGAGCACGCCGGCCACGCACTGCACGCTTGTCGAAATCCCCAGGATGTTCTTCGTGCCGACGCTGCCGTCGGCGTTGCGGTACCCCGCGAACGTGTAGCCTTCAAGGGCCGCCGCCGCCGCGGGCACTTTCGTCGCCAGCGGCAGACCGCCCAGCTCTGGCGGCGCCGGCAGCTTTACCAGCGACTCGTCGACCCAGCTCCCTTTCGCCACCGGGCCGGCCGCATAGCCGATCACTTCGCCGTAACGCACGATTGCCTCGCCTGCGGCCAGGTCGGCCAGCGCCACCTTGTGCCCCTGAGGCACCGCCTCCCGCAGCGTGAGGCCGCAGGGAAAAACGGCGCCAGCCGTAAGTCCTCCCTCGTTGACGATGATCGCCACGTTATCCGCCGGGTTCACCTTGATATACAGCGGCGCCTCTTGCGGCGTTCCCTTCTTGTCCATAGCCTATTCTCCTTTATCGCCCTGCCGGCCGGATCGCCAGGCTGTCCACGCGCCGCATCGCGGCCACGACCATGTCCGCGCTCACATCGAAAGGCATACACTTCATCGCCGCCGCCCACGCGGCAGCGGCAGCCGCTGCGGCCATCTGCTCCTCCGTCAGGTCGGCGATTTGCGCCAGGGTAACCGGGATGCCGCAGCTTTCGGCCAGCGCGATCTCGGCCAAAAGCTCCGCGTCGCCGCGCTCTTCCAAGGCCAGCAGGCACAGGTTGCCGTAGCCGACAATCGCCCCGTGGGCGACCGCATGGGTTGCCGGTATGGTCGTAAAGCCGTTGTAAATGGCATGAGCCGCCGCGTTGCGCAGTTTGTCGCCGCCGAAAATCGACGACAGGCCGGCTGTCAGTACGATCGCCTCCACCGTCGACGCAAACGCTTCGCCGAGCGTCTTCGTTTCCGCCGACCGGCGCGCCTCGGCGCCGAACCGCCTGATAATATCGTAGCATATCTGGCCGTTCGCCACCGCCGATATCGTCAGGCTGGTCGGCGTCAGCTTCGCCGCCGCCGCCCTCAGCTCGTACAGCTTCGCCAGCGTGTCGCCCATCCCGGCAATCAGCCATCTAGGCGGCGCATCGACGAGGATCGCCGTATCCACGACGGTCGCGGCCGGGCAATCCTCCAGGAACAGATTGCGGACAAACGCGCCCGCGTCGTTATACAGCACTGTGAGCGGCGTAACCGCTGCGCAGGTTGCGGCGATCGTCGGCACGGTAATCACCGGCAGCCCGCACTTCGCCGCCACAGCCTTCCCGGTGTCGAGCGCCTTGCCGCCGCCGACGGCGATGATCACTTCCGCCCTGGCCGCGACCGCTTCGGCGGCCCGCTGCCCGATGATCTCCTCCGTGCATTCGCCGCCGTACCACGCTACCGCCGCCGCCTGAACACCATGCCGCGCCAAACTGGCGAGCAGGCGCTCATTAGTCTTGGCCAGCGCTGTCCGGCCGCCCAGCACATAAGCCCGGCCGCCCCGCGCCTTGCATAACGCTCCCAGCGAATCGACAGCCCCCGGCCCTCGCAGCGCCTTCCCCGGAAAGCTAAGCCCCACCAATGTCGCAGTCAAAAAACCACCCCCTTGAACAGCTTACCCTTTATAATTGACAGATTCGTTCACACAGGCCGGCAGCGGTTTGCCCGCCAGCCCAGCCAGCATATTGTCGGCGGTCAGCATCGCCATCGCCGTCCGCGTCTCCGCCGTCGCGCTGCCGATATGCGGCGTGACCAGCACATTAGGCAGCATGAGCAGCGGGTGA
This sequence comes from Sporomusaceae bacterium, assembly GCA_031460455.1. Lineage (NCBI taxonomy): Bacteria > Bacillati > Bacillota > Negativicutes > Selenomonadales > Sporomusaceae > Sporomusaceae bacterium. The sequence goes on along the minus strand of JAVKTQ010000013.1, from coordinate 88,489 downwards.
TCGGCCGGGATAGGCTCGGGGTCGGTCACATCGAGGGCGGCATAGGCAATCCGCCCTGTCGCAAGAGCTTCGGCGAGCGCTTCGGTATCGACCACCGCGCCCCGCGACGCGTTGACGAAATACGCCGTCGGCTTCATCAGCGCGAACTGTTCCGCGCCGAAAGCCCCCCGCGTCGCCGCCGACAGCGGCAGCAGCACCACCACGAAATCGGCCGCCCGCAAAAGCTCGTCCAAGGCCGCGTAGCGCGCTCCGACATCTCCGTCGTCCGCCCGCCGGGTGCGGTTGTGATAGATCACCCGCATCCCGAACGCCGCCGCCCGTTTGGCCACCGCGGCGCCAATCCTACCCATGCCCGCGATGCCCAGCGTCTTGCCGGCGAGGTCGACGCCCAGGCCCATGCCCTTGTTGGCCCGCCACTTGCCCTGGCGCACGTAATCCCAACCCTCGTGGATGCGGCGGGCGGCGCACAGCAGCAGGCCGAAGGTCAGGTCGGCCGTCGCGTCCACCAGCACACCCGGGGTATAGCCGACCGGTATGCCGCGCCGCGTGCAGGCCGCAACATCGATATTGTTGCAGCCCACCGCCGTCTGGGCTATCACCCTGAGCTTGGGGGCCTGGGCGAGGAGTTCGCCGTCAATCTGGATGTTGGGCGCCGCCACAAGCCCGTCGGCGTCTGCCAGCCATTCGGCCAACACATCGCGCGGCATTACTTCTTCCTTGTCCCACACCCGCGCGTCGCAGCGCTCCAGCAGTATCCGCTGAGCCTCCGGCAGCAGCGCGCGAGTCATAACCACCTTGTACATTCGTCTATCTTCCTTTCCGCTGCCGCGGATATGCGCGGCCGGTAGAGCGAAGCCTCTTATCGGGTCGATAAGAGGCTTCGCGGTTGTCAGCGAACCAAGCAAGGCCGCTTGTTGTCGAACTTCCAGTCCGGGATGAGATATTGCATGGCCATCGCGTCGTCGCGCGCCCCCAGCCCCATCTTCATATACAGCTGATGCGCCTTTTCCACCTGGTCCAGGTCGATCTCCACCCCCAGGCCGGGGCGCTCGGGCACGGCCACCTTGCCGCCGACGATCTTCAGCGGCTCTTTGGTAAGGCGTTCCCGTCCCTCCTGCCATATCCAGTGAGTGTCGAGGGCGGTGATCTTCCCCGGCGCCGCCGCGCCGACGTGGGTGAACATCGCCAGCGATATGTCGAAGTGGTTGTTGGAGTGCGAGCCCCAGGTCAGGCCCCACTCGCGGCATAACTGCGCCACGCGCACCGAGCCCTGCATCGTCCAGAAGTGCGGGTCGGCCAGGGGAATATCCACAGAGTGAAGCTGGATGGAATGCCCCAGCTGGCGCCAGTCGGTCGCGATCATGTTCGTGGCAGTCGGCAGACCGGTCGCCCGGCGGAACTCAGCCATCACCTCGCGGCCGGAGAAGCCGTTCTCCGCCCCGCAGGGGTCCTCGGCGTACGCCAGCACGTCATGCTTGCCGCGGCACAGGCTGATAGCCTCGTCCAGCGCCCACGCCCCGTTGGGGTCGATGGTGATGCGCGCCGCGGGGAAACGCCTGGCCAGCGCCGTCACCGCCGCGATCTCCTCTTCGCCTGCCAGCACGCCGCCCTTGAGCTTGAAATCGTTGAAGCCGTAGCGTTCATACGCGGCTTCGGCCAGCCTCACGACCGCCCCGGGAGTCAGCGCTTCCTCGTCGCGCAGCCGCAGCCAGCTATCCTTGGCGTCCGGATCGCTCGCATACGGCAGATCGGTCCGGCGGCGGTCGCCGACATAGAAGAGATAGCCGAGCATCTCCACCTCGCTGCGCTGCTGCCCGGTGCCCAGCAGCGCGGCCACCGGCACGCCGAGGTATTGCCCCAGGAGGTCCAGCAGGGCCGCTTCGACGGCTGTTACGGCGTGGATTGTCGTGCGCAGGTCGAAGGTCTGCAGGCCGCGGCCGCCCGCGTCACGGTCGGCGAACCGGTCCCGGATCGAGTTCAGGATGTTGTTGTATTTGCCGATGGTCTGACCCACGATCAGGTCCCTGGCGTCTTCGAGCGTCTGGCGGATCTTCCCGCCGCCGGGAACTTCGCCGATTCCGGTATGCCCCGCGCTATCTTTGATTATTACAATGTTGCGTGTAAAGAAAGGGCCGTGCGCGCCGCTGAGATTGAGCAGCATGCAGTCGCGCCCCGCCACGGGGATGACCTGCATCCCCGTGACAACCGGCGCATCCGAGCGTCCCGCCGCGGTCATTACTTCGTTCATTGTCCTTCTCCTACTCCCGCGGGCTTATTTTTTATCCAGGCCCAGTTCCTTCACCAGCTTGGCATAATCGTCGCTGGCCTGGCGCATGAACTTGGCGAATTCTTCCGGACCCATGTACTGGATGGGCTGCAGCATGTCGCCCATCGCTTTCTTGAAGTCGGGGTCCTCGGAAATCTTCTTGAGCACGTCGGCGTAGTAATCGACGATCTCCTTGGAGGTGCCTTTGGGGGCGCCCACGCCCTTGACCGAACCCCAGGTGTAGAAGTTGATTCCCTGCTCCTTGAGGGTCGGGACGTTCGGCAGCGACGGGTCGCGGTCCGGGGTGGCGATACCGATGGGACGGACCCTGTTGGCCTTGAGCTGGCCGATGACTTCGGCCGGGTGGCCGCCGCCCATGATCGTCTGTCCGCCGACAAGCGTAGTGATCGACTGCGAGCCGCCGGCGTGCGGGATTGGCGTCACTTCGATGCCGGCCGACTTGCCGATGCCTCTCATGACCATATCGACGGCGCCGGCTTTAACAGACACGGACGCGGTCACCGGTTTGTTCTCTTTTTTGGCCCATTCGATAACGTCCTTCATCGACTTGTGCGGCGAATTCTCGGGGACCAGGACGACGACCGAGTGGATCGACAATCGCGAAATGAATGTCAGGTCTTTGAACGGATCGTATTCGACCTTCTGGATGTGGGGCATTACGAGGTCATGTCCGGAGCCGACGCCCATCAGCAGGGTATAGCCGTCCGGCTTGGCGCGGGCCACGAAGGTCGAGCCTTCGATGCCGCCGCCGCCCGGCTTATTCACGATCTGCAGAGGCTGCGGGCAATACTTCGACCAAACTTTTTCCACGGCGCGGGCCAGCATGTCGGTCGACCCGCCGGCCGCCATCGGCACAACCATCGTCACCGGCTTGTCAGGCTTGAACGCAGCCCCCTGCTTCGCCTTGTCCGGCGCCTTGGCGCCGCAGCCGGCGAGGGCGGCCACCATAACCATAACCAGCGCGACACTCAACAGAATCTTCCCCTTGCCCTTCCCAAACATCTTTTCTCCTCCTTTAAATGATTTATACTTTTCGGCTATTCGCCGTTATCCGCGCACTTGACGTCTTTACGCTTCCTGACGGCCTTATACGCCTGGGCCGCTACAATCGCCGCGAACAGCGCCATCAGCGTGCCGGAAATCGGCCTGGTCACGAAGATCGCCATACTCCCGGCAGACAGCAGCAGCGACTGCCTGAGCGAATTCTCGATCAGCGGCGCCAGCACGAAGGCCATGATCAGCGGTCCGGGGTCGAAACGCAGCTTTCTGAGGATATAACCGATTACGCCAAAAGCGATGAATACATAAACGTTGAACATATCGTTCGCCAGGCTGTAGCAGCCGACAACTGTGAACATGACGATCAGCGGCCCGAGGATGCCGAACGGCACCTTCAGCAGCTGTACCCACAGCCCGACCAAGGGCAGATTGAGCACCAGCAGGATGACGTTGCCCAGGTACATCGAGGCGATGACCCCCCAGAAAAGGTCGGGGTGCTCCTGGATGAGGAACGGCCCCGGCGTCACCCCCTGGACGAGCAGGGCGGCGAATATCATCGCAATCGAGGCGTTGGCGGGGATGCCCAGCGTCAGCAGGGGGATGAAGGATGCGCTCGACGCGGCGTTGTTGGCCGATTCGGGGCCAGCCACGCCGGCAATCGCCCCCTGGCCGAATTCTTCCGGGTGCTTGGCGAACTTCTTTTCCAGCGCGTACGAGGTCAGCGACGCCACGACGGCGCCGCCGCCGGGTATGACCCCGGTGAAAAACCCGATGAACGAGCCGCGGAGGATTGCCCATCTGCTTTCGGCCCAGTCCCTGGCGGTCGGCATAATCCTGCCGATTGTGGCGGTCACGAACTCGGCCGCGCCCTTCGACTCAAGCGTCAGAAAAACTTCGCTCAGGCCGAACAGGCCCATGGCCAGGGTCACGAACTCGAACCCGTTCTGCAGCGACACGATGCCGAAGGTGAACCTCTCTTTGCCGGAGATCGGGTCGATGCCCACGTTGGATAGCAGGATGCCGAGAAACAGCATGATCAGTCCCTTGAGCGGCGAATCGCCGGAGAGGAACACCGCCAGCAGCAGCCCTATCAGCATCAGCGCGAAGTATTCCGGCGCTCCGAACCGCAGCGCGAACTCCGCCAGCGGCGGCGCCACGAACGTCAGGCCGATGACTCCCACCGTGCCGGCGACGAACGAGCCGATCGCGGCGATGGCGAGCGCCGCCCCCGCCCGGCCCTTCTTGGCCATCTGGAAGCCGTCGATGCAAGTGACGACCGACGCGGCCTCGCCGGGAATCCTGAGAAGAATCGATGTCGTCGACCCGCCGTACATCGCCCCGTAGAATATCCCCGCCAGGAAAATGATCGACGTGGCCGGCGAAGACATCGAATACACCACCGGCAGCAGCAGGGAAATGGTCGCCGCCGGCCCTAGCCCCGGCAAAACCCCGACCGCCGTTCCCAGTAGCGCTCCAAGGAAACAGAACAGCATATTCGTGCCGCTTAAAGCAATGGAGAAGCCGCCCAGCAAGCCCTGAAAAATGTCCATATCTCAAACCACCTTTATTCGACGAACATGCCTTCGGGAAGCGGTACGCCCAGCAGGTACATGAACAGCAGATACATGACCGCCGTGCCGCAGACTGCGATGACGCCGGTCTTCAGCCACTTCTCGCGCTCGATTGCCTGCTGCCAGGCGACGAGGAAGATGACGGTCGACAGCAGATAGCCCAGCGGCTCCATCGCCGCCGAGTAAGCGACAATCAGCACGGTGGCCGTCACCGGCGCCGCAAGCTCGCCCTTCGCCCACAGCGGCGCCCAGGGCTTGACCGACTTCAGACTGGTGACGAGCCAGTACCCGGCCAGGGCGACGATGCCGACCCCGCAAATCACCGGGAAAAACGCAGGACCTGGTTCCTTCAGGGTGCCGAGCTCCAGTTTCGCGAGCGCGTGGCCCACCACCGCCACGCCGAGTATGACAAAAAACACCGCGGCGTTACGTTCTTGTCTGGTCATAATCCTTCCGCCTTCTGCAAGATTGGCTACCGCCGGACCTCGACGCCGGCCAGCTTTTCGTAATACCTCACCAGGCTGCCGTGGTCAAGGTCGCCCATGCCGTCAACCTTGAGGGCCTGCATCATCTCCATCACCGCCGCGGTCAGCGGCAGCGGCACGCCCACCTCATGGGAAGTCTCCAGCACATTGCCCAAGTCTTTTATGTGGAGGTTGATGCGGAAACCGGGGTTGAACTTACGGTCCATCACCAGCGGCGCTTTGGCGTCGAGCACGGTGCTGCCGGCCAGCCCGCCGCGGATCGCCTGGTAAACCAGTTCAGGCTCCACCCCGGCCTTGGTGGCCAGGACGAGCGCTTCGGACATGGCGGCGATATTGAGGGCAACGATGATCTGGTTGGCGAGCTTGGTCACGTTGCCGGCGCCGACGTCGCCGGTGAGGACGACCGAGCCGGCCATCGCTTTCATCACCGGATAGCAGCGGTCGAAAACTTCTTTCTTGCCGCCGGCCATCACCGACAGCGTTCCGTCAATGGCTTTTGGTTCGCCGCCGCTTACCGGCGCGTCCAGCATCTCGACTCCCTTTTCCGCCAGCTTGGCAGCTATCTTTCTGGCCACCAACGGCGCGATCGAGCTCATATCCACGACAACCGCGCCCGGCTTTGCGCCTTCGATAACGCCGTTCTCGCCCAGCACAACCTGATTGACGTGGGGGGAATTGGGCAGCATCGTCACGATGATATCCGCCTGCTCGGCCACCGCCTTCGGCGTCGCCGCCGCCGTGGCCCCGGCCGCGACCACCTCGTCGACCGCCGCTTTGACCACATCGCAGACGACAAGCTGATAACCCGCTTTCAGCAGATTCTTGCTCATCGGCTTGCCCATTATGCCGAGGCCGATAAATCCTATTTTCATTACACACACTCCTTGTTATTTCAGCAGTCCCATCCCCGTCAGCACCTGGCGGAGCTTCTCGCGCTCCTCGGCCGTCATCGGTCCCGCCGGCGCCATGCACGGGCCGGCTTCGATGCCGAGCAGGGTAAGCGATTCCTTGATAACCGCCGGGAAAGTGCCCAGCGTGAACGCGATCCTAAGCGGCGCGAGCGTAAACTGGGCATCAAGCGACCCCATCAGGTCGCCGGCCATGTACTTCTCGTAGATGTCGGCGCACAGCCGGGGAGCGACGTTGGCGCACGAGGCTATCGAGCCGACGGCGCCATAGCAGAGTGCCCCGTAGATAAGCGTGTCCCGCCCCATCATTACCGAGAAATCTTCCCGGCCGCGCGTCAGGCGGATGTACTCGGCCGTCAGCGTCAGATCGCCGCTCGAATCCTTGATACTGACGATATTAGGCACCTCGGCCAGTTTTGCTACCGTTGCCGCGGCCAGGTTGACGCCCGTCTTGGGAGGATTGTTGTAAAGCACCACCGGCAGGGAGGTGGCGGCCGCGATCGTCTTATAGTGCTCGATAAGTTGCTCCTGGCTGGGGGCCAGGAACATCGGCGTCAGCACCGACACCGCGTCGACCTTGCACTCCTCCGCCAACTGGGTCAGCATTACGCTCTCGCGGGTCGTAATGCCGTTCGTCCCGGCATAAACCGGCACCCGGCCTTTGGTCTCGTCCACCGTCACGGCGAATATTTCCCGCTTCTCCTCCGGGGTAAGACCGTAGAATTCGCCTGTCGTGCCCACGACGAACAGGCCGTGGACGCCGCCGCCTATAAGGTAATTGATAAGCTTGCGCATCGCTTTTTCGTTAAACTTGCCTTCGGGAGTAAGCGGGGTAATAACCGCCGGGATTATCCCCCGCGCCTTGAAAGCCTGTTTGCTCAACTTCAGTCCCTCCGTTTCCGCCGGCGCTGCCGGGCTGCCGCCTCCGCCGGCCATGCTTTTTCTAAACTGCAATTAGCGTGCCAATTGCCAATACCGCGAATCTTCAGCCTTTTTACCGCAAACCGCTGCACCATATGTTGCGTTCTCCATCACGTGTTGCAACTATCGCAACACGTGATGCGCATTCTCACCATGGGTCGGCTATATTGCCGGCGGAATCGAACGCCATCTCCCGCGGGGCGCCGAGCAGGTCAACGGCGGGATTCGCTTCGGCCTCAGGCACCAGCGCCGCGGATATATAGATTTCGTCGAGGTGGAGGGAATTCTTTATCCTCACCACCCGCACCGCGGACAGGTCCCCCGCCCCGCAAGTCTTCAGCGCGGCCCGCACGGCGTCCCGTTCGGTTTCCGCCACCAGGGGGATGCGGGCGGTCTCCAGCACCGTCGACGTCAGGGCGTTGGTATACAGGGCGGCATAATCAATTTTGTCCACCAGCCGCCGGGTGGTCACATCCGCCATGCCGACGCCGGCGGCATTGCCGCGGCTTTTGTCGGTCACGTCGAGCACCGCGATCCGGCTTGTCCGCGGTCCGCCGGAAATGAACGGCGTCGGGTGGCGGCCGGTTATGTTGCCGTCCATTCCGCCGCCGGAATACTCTTTGCCGATCCGGTCGACGATCAGCACGTCGATCGGGTCGAACATTATCCGCGGCATATTGGCCTTGGCGGCGGTCAGCAGTCGCTGATCGGCGGCGATCAATTCCGCCGCCGGCACCGCCTCGACCAACACCGCCCTGTCGTAGGCGTTCTCCACCGTCGCGACCCCGAACAGCACCCGGCAGGCGGCCAGCTTGATCGCCGCCATCGCCACGATAAACTCCGCCATGCGTCCGAAACCGTAAGCATGACACGAATCCGCCCCCTGCTGCTTGCCGAGGCCGATGGCCAGCATCTTGACCAGGCCGCTCTCGCTCGGCCCGCGAAAGGCGTTGTGGGGCTTTACCCTGTTTATGACCACGATCCCGTCCGCTTCGTGCGCCAGCCTGTCGATCAGCACCGGCAGGCCGTTGTCCAGCCGCCCCACCGCTATGGTGTCCATGCATGAACAGACCGGGCAGCCGGCGCTCTCGGCGGTGACGCCCAACGAAGCCAGCACCGCCTCCTGTCCGGCGGCCGTCGCCCCCCCGTGGCTGCCCATCGCCGGCACCACGAACGGCAGCGCGCCCAATTCTTTCAGGGTTGCCGCCGTCTCCCGGACAAGCGTCGCGATCCCGTCCACGCCCCGGCTGCCCACCGCCAGAGCGATCCTCATGCCCGGCCTGACCGCCCCGGCGATGCCCGGCTTCGCCAGCTCCCTCCTGAGCACGGCCGCGACATCCACCGCCGGCGCGGCGGCAAACGACTGCCGCACCTTGACCATCCGCGGCAGAGGCACTTCTTTAAGCAACTCGCCGACTACATCCACCTGCACCAGCCACCCTTCAAAGCATCTTCACACAATAACAAGTGCAAATACCGTGCCAGGAACAGGACCCTCGTTCTCCCCACACACGAAAAAAGTTTGCAAGATGCATTGCAAACTTTTCAAACCAGGCAACTATCGCAGCGCAGGCTGCAGATTTTTGCCGACCTCGATATTCATCGCCTTCAGCCGGCGGTATAGCGTGCTGCGGTCGATCCCCAGGCGCCTGGCCGCCTCTTTCTGGTTATAGCCGGCTTCCTCCAAAACGCGGATAAGCCGCGCCCGTTCGGAATCGTCCCCGTCCTGCGCGACAGGCAGCCTGACCGATGCCGGCTCAAGCGTGCCGAGCATCCGCGCCACCGTCTCGCCGGTAATCACCCTGTCCTTGGCCGTGACCACCAGCCGCTCGGTGAAATTCCTCAGTTGGCGGATATTGCCCGGCCAGCCGTAAGCGTTGATCGCCGCTTTTGCCGACTCGTCCAGCTCCGTCTGCCGGCCGAACTGGGCGTTGTATTTCGCCAGGAACTCCCCGGCGATCAGCATCGCGTCGCCGGGTCGCTCCTGCACGGTCGGGAGCGCCAGCGGCAGCACATTGATGCGGTAATACAAATCCTCGCGAAACTTCCCTTCCTCAATAAGCCGGGCCAGATTCCTGTGGGTCGCCGTTATTATCCGCACATCGACCGGCAGGTAGCGGTTGCCGCCAAGGCGCATCACCCGCCGCTCCTGGATGACCCTCAGCAGGCTGGTCTGGGCCATCTTATCCATCTCGCCGATCTCGTCGAGAAAAATCGTCCCGCCGTGAGCCAGCTCGAACAGGCCCGGCTTGCCCTTCTTGGTGGCGCCGGTGAACGCTCCCTCCGCGTAGCCGAACAATTCGCTCTCCAGCAGGCTGGCAGGGATGGCCCCGCAATTCACGACCACGAACGGCCGCTTGCTGCGCCCGCTGGCGTTGTGGATGCTCTGGGCGAACAACTCCTTGCCGGTACCGGAAGCGCCTATGATCAGCACCGTCGAGTCGATGCCGGCATAGTCGCGCGCGACGCGTTTGGCCTCCACGATCTGCGGCGATTCGCCGCGGATGTCCTCGAAACGGTACTGGGCGGTAAGACCCTTGCTGTACATCTCATTGCGGATGGCCGCCTCCATCTCCACGATCTGGCCGACATCCTCGAAGGTTATCATCGCCCCGGTAACCGTCTGACCGGCCTCGATGGGGGTTATATTGGCCATAAGGCGCTTGCCGCAAATCGTCATCAGCTCGCCGAGCGCCATCCTCGCTTCCTTCATGCAGGCGGCGACAGGCAGTCCGGGCAGAACAACCTCCACCGGCTCCCCCACCGCCTGTTGGGACCGCTTGTTGAGAAGCCTTTCGGCGGCCTTGTTGAAAACAGTGATCTTCCGGCCGCTGTCTATGCCCACGATGCCCTGCACCGAATAGTCGACAAGCCCCCGGAACTTTTCCATCCGTTCTTTTTCCAGCGTCCGCGCGTACGACACCTTCTCCGCCTGGAGGATAGCCGACCGGTACGAGTCCTCGCCGGAGGCGAGCAACAGCGTCTTCGCCCCCCTGTCTGCCGCCAGCGCCGTAGTATGGATGCCGCCGAGCAGCACGTCGACTTTCTCCTGTAGAGCCCGCTCTACGGTCACCTCGATATCTTCCGCGGCGCTCATCGGGTATATCAATAGGTTGATGTCCATAACCCGCGCGAAAACCTCGATACTGCGGATCATATTCTTGAACGCCAGCACGGCAATCCGGGGATTGGCCAGGCCCGTAACCTGCTTTGCCTTCAGCAGGCTCTCAGCCAGATCCTGAAAGGTTATCGGTATTTCGATGACCGGCACCTGGATGCCGGAGTTTTCGATCAGCTCGGCCGTCCCGCCGCGGGCGACGATCACATCCGCCCCGCCGGCCTCGGCTCGCCGGGCGATCTCCACCCCTTGCTTCAGCCACCCCAGGTGGCATTCCACCTTGTCGGCCATACCGAGCTCAGCGATGACCCGCTTGCCGTTAACGAAGATTTCCTCGTATGGAGCGATAAAAACGATTTTGCCCATAGTTCCTCCCCGCCCCTGGCCCGTAGTGCTTCTGTCACTGTAATAATTATAGCATCCTGACGAGCAATCAGACAGCGTGATCCCAACTTACACCTTACAAGGCTTCGAACCTTATCGACCTTATCGGCCTTTTCGCCAGTTGAGGGCGCAGATCCGTCCTTCTTCGACGGCGGGGGTGCGGTTGCTTTTGGGGAGGCATTTTATATAAGGATATAAAAAGGCAAGCAGGAAAAAAAAAAGGTTTGTTGAATAAATATTTCGGAACACCTTTTCAAATAGTGCAATACCATATCTCGCAAATAGGGCAAGCGTGGGGGTTGTGAAATGGATAAAGCGGAAGGGCCGATTCAATCTGTGGCCAGGGCCATTTCTATTATGGAGGCTCTTCTCAGGGAACCGGAACTTGGGGTGTCTGAATTAAGCGCGGAGTTGGACCTAGGTAAGAGCACCACCTACCGGCTGCTGCAAACGATGAAAATGAACGGGTTCATTGATCAGGCTGCTTCCGGCAAGTATCGGCTGGGTGTGCGTCTGTCCATATTCGGCGATACGGCGGTAGCGCGGCTTGACTTGCGGAAAGAGGCGGCGCCGTTTCTGAATACGCTGGCCAAGCTTTCGGGGGAAAATGTTAGCCTAGCCATATTGGATGAGTTTAATATTTTATATATCGACCGTATTGATAGTAACGAGCCGTTGCGAATGGGGGTCAGAATAGGGGAGCGGCTGCCGGCGTTTTGCACAAGTATGGGGAAAGTGATGTTGGCCGGAATGCCCAAAGATGAGTTGGACGCCCTTTTCGAAAACCCGAAATTTCTCGCAACGATTGTGCGCCACACTGAAACAACCGTCACGGAGACCGGGGCGTTGCGCTTACAATTGCATACCATAAAAGAACAGGGCTTCTCGATCGACGAAGAGGAATACAATAGGGGCGTACGATGCGTGGGAGCACCTATATTCAATCATGTTGGTAAGGTTATTGCCGCAATAAGCGCTACCGGCCCGTCGATACGCATGACTTACAACAAGATCCATGAACTGATACCCCATGTAAAGGAAGCGGCGCTCGATATTTCGCGGCAGCTTGGGTATCGTAAGTAAACCACGGATGCCAAGCCGCAGGTTTATGGTATTGATATGTCCGGGCTTGACGTCCGTTCAGATTTTCGCAATATTTGAATTATCCGCATAAAAACGGAAAAACAAGCAGGGATTATGAAAATAAAAGCGAAAGAAATTATCTGTAGCTATAATACGGAACGTCGTTCCACATAGTGCGAAAAACTTTAATTTCCGAGAAAAAACAGGGCAATATTGCGCGACAAAGAAACGGTGTGCCGTAATAAGGACCATCGAGTTAAAAAATTGCATTGGGAGGCACGTAATGATTTCCGAAGAGATCAAGAAATCACTCAGAAGGGCTGTTGGAGCGGAAAACGTCCTAGATTCTGATATCGACCGCTTCGGCTATTCCTACGATTCTTCCTCCATGCCTATTCTGCCGGCGTATAAGCCGGATGTCGTCGTTCTGCCGACAACCGCGGAGGAAGTATCGAAAGTAATGGCAATTGCGTTCGCACATGGGATTCCAGTTACACCGCGCGGCGCGGCAAGCAATCGCACTGGCGGCAGCGTGCCTCTCGAAGGCGGTATAGTTTTGTCGCTCGATCGTATGACCAAAATCCTTGAGCTGGATGAAGATAATATGATGGTGACGACCGAACCGGGTGTCAGGACTATCGATCTCTATAATTACTGTGCCGCCAAGGGCCTTTTCTTTCCGCCGGATCCCGCAAGCTGGAAGGTATCCACAATCGGCGGCAATATCGCCGAAAACGCGGGTGGCATGCGGGCGGTAAAATACGGGGTTGTCAGCGACTACGTGATGGCCCTCGAAGTTGTGCTGGCGGACGGCACGATACTCAATACCGGCGGAAAAGCAATTAAAAACGTGACCGGCTACGATCTGAAGCATCTCTTCACCGGCTCGGAGGGAACCCTTGGCATTATAACTAAGGCAACTCTTAAGCTCATTCCGATGCCGAAACAGCGGGGCACACTGCAGATCATGTTCAAATCGCTCGATGCCGCCTGCGCAACGATCCAAAAGATGCTCCAGGAAAACATCGTGCCTGCGGCGGCGGAAGTCATGGATAAGACCAGCCTGGATATAGTGTCTAAGAAACGCAAGGTTATTCTCGATCCAGTGATCGAATCATGCGCCATCATAGAGATCGACGGTGAAGATCAGGATGCGTTGGATGCCCAGGCCAAACGTATCGAGGCCGTTGCGAGTGCGCTCGGAGCGGTGAATTTCCAAGTCGCCCAGTCCCAGAGCGAGTCGGATGAGCTGTGGGCGATGCGCCGCGGCCTGAGCCAAGCTGTGGCCGCTCTCGCCCCTAACCGAATCGGCGAGGACATAGCGGTACCCCGGGGCTCATTCCCGGAGGTTGTGCGGAGGATCAAGAAACTGGGCGAAAAGTATGATCTTACGATAGTTGTTTACGGCCATGCCGGCGACGGCAATCTCCATCCGACCGTACTATGCGATTATACGGATGCCGAACTGATGGAGAGGGTGCATAAGGCCATCGACGGGATTTTCGAAGCCGCGTTGGCGGTTGGCGGCACCTTGTCCGGTGAACACGGGATCGGGATCAGCAAAAAGCCGTATATTGTGCAGGCGCTCGGCCAAGCTGGCGTCGAGACAATGAAAGTAATCAAACAGGCGCTTGATCCCAAGGGAATTTTAAACCCCGGCAAGATATGGTAATGATCGGGGAGGAGGTTTCCCATGCTTACAAACAAGTCTGAAGAGTTGCTGCGTGAAGCCGAACAGATTGTAGCCCAGTGTGAACGCTGCGGCAATTGCCTTACAGCATGCCCGTTGTTCAAAGTGGTCAACATCGAGCGGGTGGGCCCGCGCGGCAAAAATATCCTCACCCGCGCGTTAGCCCAGGGAGGTGTGGAGCCGGATTCCAAGGCACTGGACGTAGTGAATTTCTGCCTTTTATGCCGCTCCTGCGTCGAAGCTTGCCCGAGCAAGCTCAAAACGGACGCCGCCATGGTCAACGTCCGGCAGTATCTGATGGATAAGGCCGGCGGACCGGGTATCAAATATAAAACCCTCGGCAGCGTGATGAAGAGCCGAAATGTCGTGAAAATGGCCGCCGGCATGCTGGCGGTACTGCGGAAAACCGGTCTCAACTGCCTGGTGCCTTACGGTATGGCGCCTGAAGAATACACCAGGGAGCAACTTCCTGGTGCGTCTTCAGGGCCGGCTGCCTTCGGCAAGCAGGCGGCGCCTGCGGAAATCGAGCTTACGGCTGCGTCGAAAGTAGCCTATTTCTACGGGTGCGGGATGAGGATGATGTTTCCCGAAGCCGCCGCTCAGACGGTAGAGATACTCAAAAGCGTAACCCGACCGATGCTGAAGGACAATCACTGCTGCGGCCTGCCCCATCTGGGCCACGGTTTGCGCGGCGATTTCCTGGAACTGGCGAAGAAGAACATCGCGCTTTTCGAGGATGCCGACGTTGTGGTCAGCGACTGCGCCAGTTGCAGCGGGACGCTCAAGCACATCGCCGAATATTTCGCCGACGATGCGGAGTGGAAAGATAGGGCGGCCGCTTTTAGCCGCAAAGTCATGGACCTTTCCGAGTATTTGGTGAAGGCCGGGTACAGGCCGCGGCAGAGGGTGGAAGCCAGGCTTACATATCACGATTCCTGCCATCTCGGGCGGGGACAGGGCGTTAAGACGCAGCCCCGCGAGCTGCTGAAGGCGGCGGGGAATTTCGTCGAGATGACCGACGCCGACACCTGCTGCGGCGGAGCCGGCTCGTTCCATATGGATTATCCGGATATTGCCGCCAAGATCCTGGCCTCAAAAAGGGGAAACATCGAAAAGACCGGCGCCGACGTGGTTGTGGCAAGCTGCCCCGTTTGTCTTGTCCAGATGACCAAAGCAGCCGAGGCGAGCGGGGGCAAGTTCAAGGCGATGCATATCAGCCAGGTTATTTAGGTTGGCCGTGTTACGGGGCGAATATCGCTTTATACATTAATGAGAGGGTGTGCCAAATGACAGACAATGCTCAGAAATTGCTCAACGCCATCACCGCCTATATCAGGCCGACGACCTTCCCTGTCGCGGTGAAATTGGTCTTTGATGGCGAGGAAGCGCAAAGACCGGCGAAGGCCAAAAAACCGATGGAGACATTGCGGCACCCGCTCGCTTTGTGCCAGGGCGTGGCTTTGGCGCGGCGGTACGGATGGAATGTGGTCTTTGACAGACAGGATCATGCCTGTCCGGTAAGCATAGTGCTGATGGGGTATGAGCCGCCGGAGATGCTTGACAGCGGGAAGATCGCTTGTCCCGGCTACGCCGGCTCGGTAGAGGCCGGGGCCGTGATGGAGCAGGCTAATGTCAAGCTGCCCAACGGGCCGAAGGAAATGTGGTTTGCACCGCTGGATAAGGCCGAGTTTTCGCCGGACGTGGTATTGGTTTACGGCAATGCCGCCCAGATTGCCAGGATGGTTCAGGGGGCCAACTACAAAACCGGCAAAGGCGTTTCCAGCAAGTCGTTCGGCAGGTTGGCGTGCAGTTCTTACATTGCCCGCACATACCTCGAAGGCGAATGTTCGATGATCGTCCCCAGCGGCGGGGAAAGGATATTTGCCATCTGCCAGGATGACGAGCTGATCTTCTCCATCCCGGCAAGTCAGTTCGAAGATGTGGCATATGGCATCGAGGCGGTTCACAAACAGGGGCTGATCCGTTACCCGACCCCGTTCTTCGGTCTTCTGGCGGAACCGAAGTTTCCGGACTATTACTGGTCGATCATCGAGAGCGAGAACAAGGCAGCTCCGGCCAAATAAAGAGATTTCTTTCGGAAGCAATCGGTCTATCACTGAATCATAAAGGGGGAGTACATGTCAGGGGAAGGGTTGTCTGTCAGGAACGCAACTGATCCGAGTTCCGGATTGACAAAAGTGATATGAATATTTTGGAGGGGTAATGATGAAAAAGACAATCAGTATTATTCTTTGCCTGGTGCTGCTCAGTTCGCTGTTCGTGGGCTGCGGCGGCAAGAAGGAAACCGCTCCCAAGGCCGACGGCAAATTAACTATCAGGATCGCCACATCGAACTCCAACAATCCGAACCATCCTTCGATCGCGCATCTGCTGAAGTTCAAAGAAGAAATGGAAAAACGGCTCGGCGACAAGGTTCAGGTCAGGATCTTTTACGGCGGCCAGCTCGGCAAAAGCGCCAACGACGTAATCGGCGGCCTGCAGCACGGCTCCTTCGAGATGGCCACCTGGGCGCTGGGCAACTTCGGCGAGTACTCGAAAGCGTTCGATCTGATGGATGTCCCCTATCTGTTTCTCAACCAGGACGTCGTCTACAAGTTCGTCGACGGACCGATGGGCCAGGAAATGAAAGACCGTCTGCTCAAAGACACCAACATCATGCTGCTTGCTTACACGCCGCTGGGGTTCCGGCATTTCACCACCGGCAAGAAAGAGATAAGCGCGCCGGATGACCTGAAAGGTCTGAAGATCCGGACCATGACCAGCAAACTCCAGATGGCCGGCGTCAAACAACTGGGCGCCGCGCCGACGCCGATACCCTATTCCGAAGTATTCACGTCGCTCCAGCAGGGCGTTATCGACGGCCAGGAAAACCCCATCATGAATATCTATGATTCCAAGTTCTACGAAGTCCAGAAGTTCATGACGTTCACCAATCACAACTACACCTTCACGTCGCTGCTCATGAACAAGAAGTTCTTCGATTCGCTCGCTCCGGATGTCCAGAAGGCCATCATGGAAAGCAATGCCATCGCCGACAAGCAGGCGCGGAAAACCCTGGCCGACAAAGAGGACGAGATGCTGAAGAAGCTGGCCGAAAAGATGAAGATTACGAAGCTGAGTACCGAAGACCTTAAGAAGTTCCGGGATGTCGCCAAGGGATCCTGGACGGAGGCCAAGAGCGTCATCGGCGAGGCAACGTTCAACAAAGCGGTCACCGAAGTTGAAAAAATCGAAAAACAGTTAGGGCTTTAATCTGGAGCTGCCTACCCAGGGGTAATATGACTGCAAGGCGTGTCCTATTATCCCTGGGTAGCCAATTTATTGTAGGCAGAGGTGATAGGAAAAATGCAAAAAGCCAAGTGGGTGTTTGATAACCTCGAAGTCATTTTCGGCGTCTTGACGACAGTGCTGCTGGTTGTCCTGATGTTCATCCAGGTTATATCGCGCTATGTATTCAATTACGCTCTCCCCTGGACCGAGGAACTGGCGATAATTTGCTTCATCGTTTCGGTGTATTTCGGCTGTGCGCTGGCGGTCACCCGCGACCAGCACCTTACGATCGACCTGTTTCTTCACTATATGCCCTTCAAGGTGAAAAAAGTGTTGGCGCTTGCTTCCAACATCTGTTTCATCGGTTTTTGCCTCTACATAATCGGCCCGATGTCCGAGCTTCTTGAAAAGTTATATACAGGCAAAACGAAGATGATCGTCACGGGCGTGCCGCACTACATCGTTTACAGTATCGTCGTTTTCTGCCTGATGCTGACCGTAGTCAGGCTGATCCAGAAATCGATTTCAATATACCGTCTGAAGGACGAGATGAAGAAAGCCAAACCGATACTGGACATCGAAAATCTGTAGGCCGGCATCGGTACAAATCTCTGAATAGGTGGTGCGCGCTGGATGATAACAGTTTTGCTGGTCGTATCCGCGATCATGTTGCTTATGGGCGTGCCGATCGGCATCGGTCTGGCTATCGGCATTCTTGTCGCCCTTCTCGTTGACCCCGTAACCACACCGGTATTTTTTGCGCAGGTGATGTATTCCGGCTTCGGCGAGTACGCCTTGACGGCGCTCCCGTGCTTCATCCTCGCCGGCAGCGTCATGGAGACCGGGGGCTTATCCCGGCGTCTGGTCGACGTGGCCCAGAAAATGGTCGGCAACACCGTGGGTGGGCTTGGCTCGGTCACGGTGCTGGCCTGCATGTTCTTCGGCGCCATCTCCGGGTCTTCGCCGGCCACGGTGGCGGCCATCGGCATCATCATGATCCCCGAGATGATAAAACGGGGTTATGGCAAACATTACGCGACCGGCCTGGTGGCAGCGGCCGGCGGCCTCGGCATCGTCGTGCCGCCGAGCATCCCGCTAATCCTGTACGGGATCGTCAACAACGTCTCCATCGGCAATCTCTTTCTGGGCGGCTTCGGGCCGGCGCTCGTCATCGGCGCTTTGCTGGTGCTAGTTAATATGTACCTGTCGAAAAAGAAAGGCTACGTCGGTACAAACGAGCCCTTCAATATTGCAACACTCGCCAAAGCCGCCTGGGAAGCGAAGTGGGCGCTGGCTATGCCGCTGATCATCCTGGGGGGCATCTACGGCGGTGTGTTCACCCCCACGGAAGCCGCCGTCGTAGCGGTCGTCTACGGGGTTATCGTCGGCCGCTGGGTTTACGGGGAACTGACGTGGCCAAGCATCTGGAAGGCGTTGATCAATAATGTCTCGCTCACCGGCGGGATCATGATGACCCTGGCGCCGTCCATGGTTCTGGGGACCGTCTTCTCCTTCACCGGCGTTCCCGAAGCCATCCAGGAAACCATGCAGCAGATTTCCAACAACAAATATGTCATCCTAGCGCTGATCGATTTCATTCTTCTGATTATGGGCATGTTCCTGACGACCTCGCCGGCGATGATAATCGTGTCGCCAATCCTTCTCCAGGTAGTTACGCCGTACGGCGTCGATCCCATCCACTTCGGCCTGGTGATGACGATCGGCCTGGAGCTGGGTTTCGTCACGCCGCCGGTGGCTCTCAATCTCTTCGTGGCCTCAGGTATGACAGGCTTAAGTGTGGACAGCATCACCCGGGCGGCCATCCCCTTCATCTTATGCACCTTGCTCGGGCTGATAATAGTCACTTTCTGCCCGGAAGTCACTTTATACCTTTTGCGGCTGTTGGGAGCGATGTAGCTACGGTAGTCCATGCCGGATCATTAGTTGTAACAAGGAGGGGCTGACGGTGGGCATTCTCACCGAACTGCTGCAGGACGTTGCCTTGCCTAAAATGGTGAAGGTCAGACAGCATTTTACCGTCAACGAACTGCAAGATGCAGCCGGCGCATTGCGGAAGGGCATATATGAGGCCGGCGTAACCGGACGGATAAAACCGGGCATGCGGGTCGCCGTAGCGGTCGGCAGCCGCGGAATGGCCGAGCTTCCCCTGCTGGTGAAAGTCGTCGTCGAGGAGCTAAGAAGCTGCGGAGCGGAGCCGTTCGTGGTGCCGGCGATGGGCAGTCACGGCGGCGCTACCGCCGGAGGGCAAACCGAGATGCTGGCCAGCCTGGGCGTAACAGAGTCCAGCGTCGGCTGCCCCATAGTATCCTCGATGGACGTAGTGGAAATCGGCGTTCTGGACAACGGACTTGCGGTACTCTTGGATAAGAATGCCTTCGATGCCGACGGCATTGTGCTGATCAACCGGATAAAGCCGCATACCGCCTTTGTCGGGACATACGAAAGCGGCCTGGTCAAAATGATGGCGATCGGACTTGGCAAACACCAAGGCGCGGCTTCCTGCCATGCGCTCGGCTTCAAGCATATGGCGGAAAACATATTCCAGATGGCGCGGGTCCATCTAAAGAAGGCCAATTATCTGTTCGGCATCGCGACAGTGGAAAACGCCTACGACCGGCTCGACCGAATCGCCGTCGTCCCGGCCGCTGACATCCTTGCGGTCGAGCCCGGCCTGCTTGCCGAAGCCAAGAAAAATATGCCCAGGATCCTGCTGCAGCCTATCGATGTCCTCATCGTCGACCAGCTTGGCAAAGAATTTTCGGGCGGCGGGATGGACCCGAATGTCACCGGGGGCGGGCCGCTGCCCTCCCAGCATCGCCCTGCGCGGCTGGTGGCGCTGGATTTGACGGAGCGCAGCCACGGCAACGCCATAGGGGTGGGCAACGCCCATTTCACTACCCGCCGGTTATTTGAAAAAGTCGATCTCGCTGCAACCTATGCCAATTGTATTACGGCGACGATCGTCGAGTCGGGGCGGATACCATTGATCATGGATTCGGACAGCCTGGCGATCAAGGGCGCGGTCAAGACTTGCAAGGTCGCCGCTCTGGAAAAGGTCCGCATCGTGCGTGTTTCCAATACCCTGCATCTGTCCGAAATATACGTGTCGGAAAATATGACTGCCGAGGCCGAGCAGCACCCTGACGTTACCGTCGCCGGGCAGCCGGCCGAGTGGCTATTTGACGCGGACGGCAACTTGCCCGACATCGGCAGCTGGTGAGGGGTGCCTGTACGCGGCGGAGACGCCGGTAATCATGAGGAGGTCAAGATGGCTAGAATCGATGTGGCGCAGGAACTATGCAAGGGCTGTGGCTTCTGCGTCGAATATTGTCCGCAAAAAATCGTCCAGATGAAAAAGGAAACCAATTCCAAGGGATATACCTATGCATATCAGACGGATGGAGATAAATGCACCGGCTGCAAAATCTGCGCGGTCGTTTGCCCCGAAGCAGCTATTGAAGTCTACAAGTAGCTTTCACAGGAGGCTAGAACTATGGGTAAGCAGTTCATAAAGGGATGCGAGGCGATCGCCGAAGCAGCCATCCGGGCAGGATGCACGTTTTATGCCGGATACCCGATCACCCCTCAAAACGAAATACCGGAATACATGTCGGCCAGGATGCCGGATTTGGGAAGGACCTTCATTCAAGGGGAAAGCGAAATAGCGTCGATCAGCATGCTCTATGGCGCGTCGGCGGTCGGTGCGCGGGTCATGACCTCTTCCTCGGGTCCAGGGATGGCGCTCAAGGCGGAAGGAATATCCTACCTCGCCTCCGCCGACCTTCCGGCTGTCATAGTCAACGTCAGCCGCTCCGGCCCGGGGATGGGCAAAATTTCCCCGGCGCAGACAGACTATTGGTTCTCCGTGAAGGCATCAGGCCATGGCGGCTACAAGACCATGGTATTTGCCCCGGCCAACGTGCAAGAAGCCGTTAACCTGACGTACGAAGCTTTCGATTATGCCGACAGGGACCGGAACCCGGTCATTGTCCTCGCCGACGGCATTATCGGTGCGATGATGGAATCCGTTTCGTTGCCGGAATTCAAGACGGTTTTCCCCGACAAGAGCGGCTGGGTCGCCGACGGCTGCGAGGCACGCGAGCCGAGAATCATCAAGAATTCGGCGGTCGATAATGAGACCTGGGAAAAGTATAAAATTTCCCGGGCCGGAATGTACGAAAGCTGGCGGAAGAACGACGTGCGCGTGGAGGAGTATCTGGTCGAAGACGCCGAGTTCATCCTCACCGGCTACGGGACATGCGCCAGAATAGCCAAAACCGCCGTCCGCGAACTCAGGGCCGAGGGTATGAAAGTCGGCCTGATCCGCCCAATCACCTTGCAGCCGTTCCCGTATGAGAGCTATCGGCGGCTCGACCCTGCGAGAGTCCGCGCCATACTCGACGTCGAGATGAGCATCCCCGTCCAGATGATCGAAGACGTCCAACTGGGGGTATGCAATAAAATACCGGTATTTCCTCTGGGGCGCGACGGCGGATTCACCCCTTTGCATCAAGACATCATCACCGAGATGAAACGAATTTCCGCCGGCCAGGGGGGCGAGTAGCATGCAAAAAATCTACGCGAAACCAGAATCACTCAACAAGGTAAGCAGTCCCTACTGCCCGGGATGCCTCCACGGGGTCGCCCAGAAGCTCATGGCTCAGGCTCTCGACAGCCTGGGGCTGCGAGAGAAGTCCATCATCGTCATGGGGGTCGGCTGCGTCAGCCTGGGCCGCACATATTTCAACATGGACATGGTTCCCGCCGCCCACGGGCGGGCGCCCGCCGTGGCGACGGGAGTCAAACGCATCCGGCCGGACAGGTTTGTTTTCACATATCAGGGAGACGGGGACCTGGCGGCGATAGGGACGTCCGAGATTATCCACTGCGCCAACCGCGGCGAGAACATCACG
The DNA here is from genome assembly GCA_031460455.1 of Sporomusaceae bacterium. Classification (NCBI taxonomy): domain Bacteria; kingdom Bacillati; phylum Bacillota; class Negativicutes; order Selenomonadales; family Sporomusaceae; species Sporomusaceae bacterium. The sequence continues at coordinate 66,818 of JAVKTQ010000013.1, read as the reverse complement.
ACGTTATTCATCAACAACGCCACCTACGGCATGACCGGCGGACAGATGGCCCCCACCACGCTGGTCGGGCAGACCTCCACCACCACCCCCGCCGGCAGAGACCCGAAGACGACGGGATACCCGCTCAAAATGGCGGAGATAATCGCGACCCTGGAAGCGCCCGCCTACGTCGCCCGCTTTGCGCTGAATTCGCCGGCGAACATTTTGAAAGCGGCTAAGGGCATCGAGACCGCCTTCAGAATGCAGGTGGAGAACAAAGGCTTTTCGTTCGTGGAGCTGTTGTCCAACTGCCCCACCAATTGGCATATGAAACCGCTGGACGCGCTGGCGACGATTGAGAAGAACATGATCCCTTATTACCCGCTCGGCGAGTTCAAGGTGCGTAAATAGTGCCCATTAGGTCAACCGGAGGTGAAATATCGTGGAGAAGAGTGTACTTATCGCCGGCTTCGGCGGGCAAGGGGTAATGCTTATCGGGCGGTTACTCGGCCACGCGGCCGCCGGCGGCGGCAAAAGCGCCACCTTCTATCCGTCGTACGGTCCGGAGCAGCGCGGGGGCACGGCCAATTGCACCGTCGTCCTGTCCGACGAAGAAATCGGCTCGCCCATTGTCAAGCAGGCCGACATCGTCATCGTGATGAACGAGCCGTCGCTGGCCAAGTTCGAAAACAGCGTCAAGCCCAACGGCACTTTGATTGTGAACAGTTCGTTGGTCGAACGGCGCGAAGTCAGAAAAGATATAAAGACGATCTGGCTCCCCGCCAACGAGATCGCCGAGGCGATCGGCTACGGCAAAGCCGCCAACATGGTCATGATGGGTTGCTGCGTGGCCGAGAGCAAAGTGCTTGACCTCGAAATGGCTGTCGGGGCGATAACCCAGCGGATGAACAGCGACAGCGGCGCCCTTGAAAAAAACATCAGCGCCCTCAGGAAGGGCTTGGAGTATTCCGGCTGAAGATACCGGGTGGCGGAGTCGGACGTCATCCCGACGATGTGACGTCCGGCCGACAATCGAAAAGGAAGTGCTATTAAAGTCATGAAAATTACCAGCGTTGACGTTTTTCAGGTCACTACAGGCAAGCCCCCGCTGAAGGGCGATTACTGGAAGCCGGTCGTGGTCCGCGTGAACACCGACGAGGGCATCAGCGGTTTCGGCGAGGTCGGTCTGGCATACGCGATCGGCGCGGAGGCCGGTTTCGCGATGAGCGTCGAATTCGCCAGGCTGATCATCGGCCGCGATCCGATGAACAACGAGCAAATCTGGGACAAACTGCACAAGAAAACTTTTTGGGGCCAGGGCGGCGGTACCGTTATCTTCGGCGGCATCAGCGGCCTGGATATCGCCTTGTGGGATATCAAAGGCAAGGCTTTGGGGGTTCCCGTGTATCAGTTGCTTGGCGGGAACACGCAGCGGAAGCTGCGGACATATGCCAGTCAGCTGCAATTCGGCTGGGGCAAGGAGGCCCGTGTCCTGACGGAACCGGAGCAATATGCGCAGGCGGCTTTGGATGCCGTGCGCGACGGATACGACTGCATCAAGGTGGACCCGATCGCCTTCGACCGCGAAGGCAAATGGGCCAGGTGGAATTTGAACGGAATACTGTCGGACGTGCAGGTGAAAACCGCGTATAACCGCCTGAAGGCCATGCGCGAGGCGATCGGCCCCGAAAAGGACATAATCTGCGAACTCCACGCCTATACGGATGCCACCGCTGCTATCCAGCTGGGGCGGGCGATCGAAGATCTGGGCATTTTTTGCATCGAGGAACCTGTCATGCCACTCAACCCGGAGATGATGAAACTGATCGCCGATAACGTGAAAATACCGCTGGCCAGCGGCGAAAGAATATACACCCGCTGGGGGTACAAGCCGTTTTTCGACAACCGTTCGCTACGGATCATTCAACCTGACCTAGGCCTTGTGGGAGGGTTCACGGAAGGCAAAAAGATCTGCGATTTCGCCCACCTACACGATGTCACCGTCCAGGCCCACATCTGCGGCGGGCCTATAGCTACCGCGGCCGCTCTACAACTGGAAGCCGCCATCCCGAACTTCATCATTCACGAACACCACCAGGCGGCTATGCTGGAGGAAAATATCGCCATTGGCAAGCATAACTATCAACCGGTGAACGGTTATTTCGACATCCCCAGTCTGCCGGGGATCGGGCAGGAAATGAGCGAAGAGGCGATGAAGGCGGCAATTTGCGTCACTGTCAAGTAAATGCCCCGCGGTAAGAACCCAACATAATATGGAGAGGTGAAAGTGGTGAAGATTACCAGCGTCGATATTATCGAGGTCGCAAACGATTTTTATTCCGGCATGAGCAAGTGGCGTCCGATCGTGGTTCGCATCAACACCGACGAGGGGATATCCGGTTTTGGCGAAGTCGGGCTGGCTTATGGGGTCGGTGCGTCGGCGGGCTTCGGGATGGCCAAGGACCTGGCGAAAATCATCATCGGCATGGACCCGATGAAGAACGAAGCCATCTGGGACAAGATGCAGAAGAAAACTTTCTGGGGCCAGGGCGGCGGCACGATCTTCTCCGCCGGCATGAGCGGCATCGATATCGCGCTATGGGACATCAAGGGAAAAGCTTACAACATGCCGCTATACCAGTTGCTGGGCGGGAAAACGCGGGACAAGATAAGGAGCTATGCCAGCCAGCTCCAGTTCGGCTGGGGCGAAGGCAAAGACAAGTCCATGCTCGTCGAGCCGAAAGAGTATGCGGATGTGGCTCTCGCCGCCGTAGCGGAAGGCTACGATGCTATCAAGGTCGACCCGATAGGGATGGACGAAAAGGGGAACTGGAACCAGCGCAACCTGTTCGGCGTCCTTTCCGACAAACCCCTGCGGATGGCTTACGACAGGCTCAAAGCTATGCGCGAGGCCGTCGGCCCCGACGTGGACATTATCGTGGAGATGCACGCTTTCACCGATACCGCCGCCGCCATCCAGTTCGGCAGAATGATCGAAGAATTAGGGGTGTTCTACTACGAGGAACCGGTGATGCCGCTCAACCCCAAGCAGATGAAGAAGGTGGCGGACAGCGTCAACCTGCCGATCGCCGCCGGCGAGAGAATCTACACGCGCTGGGGTTACCGGCCGTTTTTCGAGGACGGTTCGCTTGACGTCATCCAGCCGGACATCTGCACCTGCGGCGGGCTGACCGAAGTGAAGAAAATTTGCGATATGGCGCATGTCTACGACGTGACCGTCCAGATCCACGTCTGTGGCGGGCCGATTTCCACCGCCGCCGCCCTCCACGTCGAGGCCGCTATCCCGAACTTCATCATCCACGAACTGCATCGGTACGCCCTGCTGGAGGCGAACACGAACAGCTGCAAATATAACTACATGCCCAGCGGCGGCATGTACGAAGTCCCCGACCTGCCCGGGCTGGGGCAGGAACTGACGGCGGAAGCAATCAAAACCTCGATCGTCGAGACGGTGAAATAGCAAATGGCCACGATCAATATCCCCTATGGCAAAAGCCATATCGAGGCGGTAATCCCCGATGCCCGTCTGGAAGGCGTCCTGGAGTCGCACGCGCACCATTATAAACCGGCGGCGGGCGAAGAAGAACTTGTCCGGGCGGCGTTGGCCGCCCCGATCGCCTCGTCTCGCCTGCGCGACCTTGCCAAAGGGCGCAGAAACATCGTCATCATCACCAGCGACCACACCAGGCCGGTACCGACGAAGATCATGGCCCCGCTGCTGCTGGACGAAATCCGCAGCGGCAATCCGTCAGCCAAGATAACCTTCCTCGTGGCCACCGGGTTCCACCGCGCGACCACCGGGGAAGAACTGGTAAACAAGTTCGGAGAGCAGTTGTACAAAAACGAAAAGATTGTCGTCCACAACTGCTGGGATAAATCTGCCATGACCAACGTCGGCAAGCTGCCGTCAGGCGGCGACCTGGTCATCAACAGGCTGGCCGTGGAGGCCGACCTGCTAATTGCGGAAGGTTTCATCGAACCGCACCTGTTCGCCGGGTTTTCCGGCGGCCGCAAAAGTGTGCTGCCGGGCATCGCCAGCGAAGTGACCGTCCTTGCCAACCACTGCGCCGAATTCATCGCCCACCCGAAGGCAAGGGCGGGGATCCTGGACGGCAACCCCATTCACACCGATATGGTTTACGCCGCCAAACAGGCCAAACTGGCTTTCATCCTCAACGTCGTCATCGACGCCGATAAGAAGATTATCCAAGCGTTCGCCGGCGATATGGAGCAGGCCCACCTGGCGGGCTGCAAATTCGCCGGCGACCTAGCCGACGTCACCGCAAAACCGGCGGAAATTGTCATCACTACCAACGGCGGTTACCCGCTCGACCAGAACGTTTACCAGCACGTCAAGGCGCTGTCGTCGGCCGAGGCTACCTGCAAGGAAGGCGGCGTGATTATCGTTTGCGCCGCCTTGAGCGACGGGCACGGCAGCGAGGACATGTACAACTGGCTGCGGGGCGGCGCCCGCGAGGCGATGGACAAAATCATGCGGATCGGCAGGGAATCGACCATCCCCGACCAATGGGCGACGCAGATCATGGCCCGCATCCTGCTAAAACATAGGGTTATTTTCGTCACCGACCAGTGTGACCACCGGATCATCGAAGCAATGGGCTTCGCAGCGGTAACCACCCTGGCGGAAGCGCTCGCCGCCGCCGATGCGGCCGTCGGCGCCGCTGCCAGAATCACCGTCATCCCGGACGGGGTGGCGGTAATCGTGAAATGATGCTGCAACGCGATTAGATTGGGGGAGAGAGAATGGCCATCGACGCGATTGTGTTGAACGAAATAGACAACGTCGCGACCTCGGTGCAGGAACTCAAGGCCGGCCAGCAGGCTCAGGTCCGCCTGGGGCGGGAGATGCACCAGGTCGCCGTGCAGGAAGACATCCCTTACGGGCACAAGTTCGCCTTCCGGCCGATAACCCGCGGCGACGACATCCTCAAATACGGCGAGGTGATCGGGCGGGCCACCGGCGATATCCCGGCCGGCCATCACGCTCATGTGCAAAATATCGAAAGTCTGCGCGGCCGCGGCGACCTGCGGAAGGAGGCGTAATCATGGAGTTTCTCGGCTATCGCCGCGCCGCCGGCACGGTGGGCACCCGCAACTACGTCGGCGTGCTGTCGGCCGTGGTCTGCGTCAACGAAGTGGTCGAAGCCATCGTCCGCCAGGTGCAGGGCACGGCCCGGTTCACGCATCATCAGGGCTGCTGCCAGACCCCGCTCGACATCGGGCTCGTTAACAAAGCGTTGATCGGTCTGGGGCGTAACCCCAACCTGCATTCGGTGATAATCGTCAGCCTCGGCTGCGAAAGCACCGATCTTTCCGGCGTAATCGAGGGCATCAGAGCCAGCGGCAAAAGGGTGGAGCACCTCGTCGTGCAGGAAGTAGGCGGTGCGGCCCGCACCACTGCTCAGGGCATCCTGCTGGCCCAGGACATGGTGCGGGAGGCCTCGCTGCAGCAGCGCGAGCCTTTCCCGATCAGCGAACTGGTCATGGGGATGAAATGCGGCAGCTCGGACACCACCTCCGGGCTGGTGCCCAACCCGGCCATCGGCGTGGCTTCCGATCTGCTGGTGGCAGCCGGCGGCGTATCCATCCTCGGCGAAGTCACGGAGTTCATCGGCGCCGAGCACATACTCGCCCGCCACGCCGCCGACGCGCAGGTCGGCCAGGCCATCTTCAACCTCGTGGACCGCATGGAGAAACGGGCTATGGCGGTTGGCGAGGATATCCGCGGCGGTCAGCCCACCGGCGGGAACATCAAAGGCGGGCTGACTACCATCGAGGAGAAATCGCTCGGCGCCATCGCCAAAGCCGGGTCGGCGCCCATTCAGGCGGTCTACGAATACGGCGAACGTCCCGCGGTCAGAGGGCTGGTGGTCATGGACTCCCCCGGCCGCGAGCCGGAGATCCTCACCGGCTTGGCCGCCGCCGGCTGCAATGTCATTGTCTTCGCGACCGGCAGAGGGGCGCCGCAAGGTTTTCCCTTCGTGCCGGTGCTGAAGATCACCGGCAGCCGCACCGCCGCCGAGAAGATGAGCGACCACATCGACATGAACCTTAGCGCGGTCATCGACGGCGGGGACACCATCCCCGACGCCGGGCAGCGTATCTTGGAGGAACTGACGCGCATCGCTTCGGGGACCATGACGAAGGCGGAAATTTCCGGCTACACCAACTCGATGGACATCTACATGCAAGGACCGGTTATCTGAGAGAAACGATAGCAAGGAGGTACGAATGTTGAATTTCACCCTTACCCCTGAACAAGAGGACATCCGTAAATTAGTCGCCGATTTCGCCGCCAAAAAAATAGCGCCGACCGCGGCAGAACGCGACGAAAAGGAAATTTTTCCCCGCACGCTGTTTGACGAGATGGGCAAACTGGGCTTCCTCGGCCTGCCGTATCCCGAAGAATTCGGCGGCGGCGGCATGGACTTCGTCGCCTACGCCCTCGCCGTCGAGGAGATTTCCAAGGCCTGCGCCTCAACAGGCATCGGCGTGTCTGTCCATGTGTCCCTGTGCGCCTGGCCGATTTTCAAATACGGCACCGAAGAGCAGAAACAAAAATACCTCACCCCTCTCGCTGAAGGTACGAAACTTGGCGCCTTCGGCCTCACCGAGCCCAATGCCGGCACCGACGTCGGCGGCGCCACGACCACGGCGGTAAAAGACGGCGACAGCTACATCCTCAACGGCACCAAGGTGTTCAACACCAACGGCGGCGAAGCCGAGATCGAGGTAGTGTTCGCCAACACCAACAAAGAGGCCGGCCCTATCAAGGGCATGAGTGCCTTCATCGTCGAAAAGGGCACCCCCGGCTTCAGCTTCGGCAAGAAGGAAATAAAGATGGGCATCCGCTCCTCGGTGCAACGCGAGCTCATCTTCGAAAACTGCCGCGTGCCCGCCGTCAATTTGCTCGGCAAGGAAGGCGAAGGCTTCAAAATCGCCATGACCACGCTCGACGGCGGCCGGATCGGTGTCGCCGCGCAATCGGTGGGCATCGCCCAGGCGGCCATGGAGGCGGCCATCAGATACGCCAAGGAACGCGTCCAGTTCGGCAAACCGATCGCCAGCCAACAGGCCATCAGCTTCATGCTGGCGGACATGGCCACCCAGGTCGAGGCCGCCCGCCTTCTGACCCTGCGGGCCGCCTACAGCAAGTCCAACCATCTTCCCTACGCCAAGGAAGCGGCGATGGCCAAGATGTTTGCCTCCGACACCGCGATGCAGGTCACTACCGACGCCGTACAGGTATTCGGCGGCTACGGCTTCAGCCGCGAGTATCCGGTCGAGCGCCTGATGCGCGACGCCAAGATCACCCAGATCTACGAAGGCACCAACCAGGCCCAGCGGATGGTCATCGCCGGCAACATCCTGCGGTAAATAAGCAAGCTAAGACGGCGCGGGCCGGCTGTGAAGCCGGCCCGCCGTCTTAGCTTGCTATCAGGAGGGCGCCGCATTCGGGAAATCAGGCGGAGCAGCGTGGTATAACCGGAAGGGATGAGTGTCATATATGCAAGTGGCGCTGGTGCAGATGAAGGTGACGGCAGGCGATGTGGCGGGTAACAGGCGCCGGGGTGCGGAACTGGCGCGGACAGCGGCGAAGAATGCCGAGGTTGTCGTGCTGCCTGAGTTATGGACGACAGGGTTTTCGCTCAACAACCTCGACAGGTGGGCGGAGGAAGTGCCCGGCCCTTTGATCGCCGACCTTGCCGCCATCGCCCGAGACGCCGGCGCTTCGATCATCGCCGGATCGATCCCCCGCAAAAGTGGCGGACGAATATACAACAACGCCCTTGTCATCGATGCAGCTGGGAATATAGCCGCCGACTATCGGAAGCTGCATCTTTGCAGCTACTTGGGCGAGGACCGTTACTTCGCCCCCGGGAGCAAGCGGACGGTATTTGATCTCGGCGGAACGAAGGCGGGACTGGCGGTATGCTATGATCTCCGTTTTCCCGAACTATTCCGCGCCCTGGCAATCGACGGCGCCCAGATAATCTTTATTCCCGCCGAATGGACCTCATGCAGAGCCCGCAACTGGCGGCTGCTGAATCAGGCCAGGGCCATAGACAACCAGATCTATATCTGCGCGGTAAATTGCGTAGGCAGGCACAGGGAATTCGAATTCTACGGGCATTCGATGGTCGTGGCGCCTGACGGCGATATTATTGCCGAAGGCGGGGCAGATGAAGAGATAATCTATTGCCAGTTAGAACCGGCGATGGTCGGAACGGTGCGGGCCGCAAGGAACGTGTGGAACGACCGCCGCACAGACATGTATGATTGAAAAAAGACCGGAGATACGGGGGGGGTGTAGGCATATGGCGATTAAGGCGGTATATTTTAGCCCTACGGGTACGACGAAAAAAATAATCCTCGGTATAGCTGAGGCACTCGCCGGCAGCATCGGCGGGGCGGTACATCGCTTCGATATTACCTTGCCGGATTCCCGGCGACATCCGGCGACGTTTTCCGCTGGCGATATCGTCGTCCTAGGCGTCCCTGTCTATGCCGGCAGGGTTCCCAACATACTGCTGAAATATCTGAACTCGCTGGCCGGCAATGGCGCAACGGCGGTTGCCGTCGCGCTATACGGGAACCGCAATTACGACGATGCCCTGATCGAACTGGCGGATATTCTTTCTTCGACCGGTTTTAAGGTTATCGCGGGCGGCGCATTTATCGGCGAGCACGCATTTTCCAAAACTTTGGCCCAGAACAGACCGGACGACAAAGACATGGCGATTGTAAGGGAATTCGCCGGCAGTCTGTCGATGAAGATAGCCGCGGGAAATACCGCGAACGTTGCGGTGAAAGGCAACAGGCCCTACCGGAAATACTATATGCCGGAAAATGAAAACGGCCAGCCTGTCGATATCAGAAAAGTGACGCCCAAAACAGCGGACCACTGTATTGACTGCAAGTTTTGCGCGGCCAAATGCCCCATGGGTTCGATCGACCCCGACAACGTATCGCGTATAAGCGGGATCTGCATAAAGTGCGGTGCTTGCCAAAAGCTTTGCCCGGTGCAGGCGAAATACTATGATAACGACGATTATCTCCGCCATAAACAAGAACTGGAACGGGATTTTGCGCTCCGGCGGGAACCAGAATTATTTTTATAAACATCCCTAAAGGGCTTAGATGAGTTTCGAGGTCTTCAAAACGTAGTGAGCACCTAAAAGAGCCAGGGCTGCACTAATAAGTACGGCCCCGGCGGCGTATTTCCACGGGCGGCCCTCGGCCGCCGGCCAGGACGGCTAGCGAGAGCATAGCTGAGACGCCATCCGAAACGCGCAGGCCGTGACCGCCTTCCCTGATAAGAAACGAGAGCTCAAAGCTCTCGTTTTTACATTTTCTTTACACCTATGCCATAATCCCAGACACTGTCTTAACATTGATTGGACTTATAATTATTCTGTTAATCAACCGCATATTAAACTGATCTGGTCAGTTATTCGCATGTACGGCGGGGAGCCGCCGGTTGTGTCCGAGGGGGGCGGGTGCTGGGCGTGATCAACTTGCGCCAAGTTCCCGACGGCGGCGAATGAGTATCCAGACCTCAGCGTTCTACTAAAGATAAGATTAGGAGCGGAGACTGTGAATTTTGCTTACACTATACCCCGATTTATTGACCCCGCCCGATGGCGGATGTCGACATACCAGATGCTGGTTTTGGGTTTTGCCGGACTCATTCTGGCCGGCGCGCTGCTGCTGATGACGCCGCTGGCGCTGCAGCCCGGAAAGAGCCTGAAATTCATCGACGCGCTGTTTACCGCCACCTCGGCGGTTTGCGTCACCGGCCTTGTGGTGGTGGATACGGGTACGCATTATTCGGTTTTCGGCCAGATGGTCATACTCACCCTCATCCAGGTCGGCGGTCTGGGGGTTATGACCGTGACCACCTTGCTGGCTGTCGCAGCCGGTAAAAAAATCAATCTGCGCGAAAGACTGCTGATTCAGGAAGCCACCAATCAGCTCGACCTTTCCGGGGTAGTCAAGCTTACGCTGACAATTATCAAAACTACGCTGGTTGTCGAGTTCATCGGCGGCTCCATCCTTGCTTTTAGGCTATATCAGGACTTCGGGCCGCAGGGGGTCTACTTCGGCTTCTGGCATGCCGTCTCCGCCTTCTGCAACGCCGGCTTCGACCTATTCGGTAACTACACAAGTATAACAAGCTATGTCGACGACATAACAGTGAGCGCTACGGTCGCCGCGCTGATAATAATCGGCGGCATCGGGTTCCCGGTAATCGCCGATGTATGGAATTACCGTCGGACAAGACGACTTTCCCTCCACAGCAAGATCGTTCTCCTTACCAGCCTTTTGCTTATTATCGGCGGGGCTAGCGTTGTATTTTTGGCCGAGTATACAAATCCCGACACGCTGGGTCAACTGCCGCCGTGGGTCATGATAATGGCCAGCCTCTTCAAGGCGATCACTGCCCGGACAGCGGGCTTCAATACTATCGACACCGGGGCTTTACGTGAGGGGACACTGCTCTTTATAATGCTTTTAATGTTCATCGGGGCATCACCGTCCTCCACCGGCGGCGGCATAAAGACCTCAACATTCACAGTTCTTCTTTGCGCCCTGGCTGCCTCGTTCCGGAGCCGCAAGGACGCGGAAGTATTCAGGCGCCGCATTCCGGAAGGCTCGGTCAATAAAGCTTTCATTTTGGCGATGATCTCTTGGAGCTGGGTACTGGTCTTATCCATGCTGATGTCCTTTACCGAAGATGCCCCGCTCATCAAGGTGATGTTCGAGGTGTTCTCGGCCTTCGGGACGGTCGGTCTGTCGACAGGAATTACGCCGACGCTTTCGCCGGTGGGCAAGGCTTTGATCATTTTAACGATGTTTGCCGGAAGAGTAGGAACCGTAACGCTCATAATGGCGCTGATTCTCCGAAAGCGCACGGGTAATATCCAGTATCCCGAGGGAAAACTGCTGATAGGATAGGTGTGCTAAATGAGAAAACAATACGCGGTAATCGGTCTTGGCAGGTTTGGACTCAGCCTTGCAGCCACGTTGGCGAAGGCAGGCAACGAAGTTCTCGTAATCGATACCAACGAAGATATTGTACAGAAGTATTCGGATCTATTCACCCATGCCGTTACGGCCGACACGACGGATGAACAAGCCATCAAGGCTCTTGGCCTGCGGAACTTCGACGTTGTTGTCGTAGCCATCGGCCATGATGTACAGGCCAGTGTTCTCACTACCCTTCTGCTGAAAGAGATTGGGGTCAAGTACATCGTGGCTAAAGCCGACAACCAACATCACGGAAAGATGCTGGAGAAGATCGGCGCGGACAAGGTGGTATTCCCCGAACGGGATATGGGCAAACGGATCGCCCACAACCTGATGGCCGCCGGCGTGGTCGAATATATTGAGGTCGCCCAGGATCTCGGACTGATGGAGACGGCTGTTCCGGCAAGCCTACAAGGGATAAGCCTGCTGGCTTCGGATTTGCGCCCCAAATACGGCATCACGGTACTGGGGATCAGACGTAATGGAAGGATATTGTTGTCCCCCAGCCCTGAAGAAGTTTTCCGGGAGGGGGATGCACTAATCCTAGTAGGTGACAGCACGGGTATACACCATTTTGAAAAGGATTACTGCGATTAGCTCGCGAAGGTTTATGTAATTTTTCAGAGGCGAGTGAGTGTTTCCGGAGGAGTGCCATATGCCGACAAGCAAAAGGAGAGACGACCGGTCCGACCCCGATGCTCTTCCGGAGACAGGCAGTAAGGAGGGGCGTGGCAAGCTCACTGTTTTTCTCGGCGCCGCCGCAGGTGTAGGCAAAACCTACACAATGCTGGAGACTGCCCATGAACGCCGTCGGGCGGGTACGGATATCGTCATCGGCTGGGCGGAAACCTATGGTCGCGAGGACACCGGGCGCCTGCTCGCCGGTCTTGAACGCATTCCGCCGCGGATAATCGAATACCGGGAAAAGCGCCTCGATGAGATGGACACCGACGCCATCCTGTCGCGCAAGCCGGAAATAGTGCTCGTAGACGAGCTTGCCCATACTAACGTGATGGGGTCGCGCCACGCGCGGCGGTTTCAGGATGTCGAGGAAATCCTCAACGCGGGAATTAATGTATATACCACCCTGAATATCCAGCACCTCGAAAGCTTGAACGACATAGTTGCCCAAATCACCGGCGTTGTCGTCAGAGAGACTGTCCCCGATCACATCCTTGAAGACGCCGATAGTATTCAGCTTGTCGATATACCGCCCGAGGACCTTTTGGAAAGGCTGAAAGAGGGCAAGGTATACGTTCCCGAGCAGGCTGATCGCGCTCTGAAAAAGTTCTTCCGCCCCGGAAACATCAACGCCCTCCGGGAACTTGCCCTCCGTTATACCGCTCGCCAGGTCGATAAGAATCTCAGCGATTATATGCGGGAGCAGCGTATCGAAGGGCCGTGGCCGGCGGCCGGCCGGGTCATGGTATGCGTGAGCGCCAGCCCCTTTTCAACCCAACTGATCCGGGCCGCTCATCGCCTGGCGGGCGGTCTGCAGGCGGACTGGCTGGCTGTGCATGTGGAGACTGCGCGCCGTATACCCTCTACAGCTGAGGAGCGCGACAGAGTCGCGTATAATATGAAGCTGGCTGAAGAACTTGGCGCCAAAACGATTAGCCTCCATGCGGATAATATCGTAGACGAGCTGCTGGAGACGGCCCGTACCCATAATGTGACGGCCATCGTCGTCGGCAAACCCGGCCACAGCCGGCTGGTCGAATTATTCCGGGGGTCGGTTGTCGATAAGCTTATCCGCCGAAGCGGCGGCATCAACGTCTACGTTATTCAAGCTGCCAAAGAGAAGGAGAAAAGGCCGGCTATAGTTACCAGGTCGTCAATCGAGCGCCCGGATTGGCGCCAGTATGGAGCAAGCCTGCTGATGGTCCTCGCGGTAACGGTAGTTGGTCTGGTGCTAATAGAGCGTATCGAGACGATCAATATCGCTCTTCTTTATCAACTGCCTGTAACCATGAGCGCGTATTGGTGGGGCCGTTGGCCGTCCTATTTTACAGCCTTAACCAGCGTTCTGTTGTTTGATTTTCTCTTTATTCCCCCGATTTTGACCTTTACTGTCGACGATATACGATATGCATGGAGTTTTATTACTTTCCTGATTGTCGCATTCGTCATCGGCGGCCGGACGGAACTGCTCCGCAACGAGGCTGCGCTGGCTCGGAAGAGAGAACGGAGCACTGCGGCCCTTTATAAGTTCAGCAAAGGGATTGCTGCGGTCGTCGACTTGGAAACGGTAGTCCGGGAGCTAGCCGTGCAGGCGGCTGATACGTTGGGACGAAAATTTCTGGTGCTGCTCCCCAATGACGAAGGCCGTTTGGTGGTTTGGGCTGAGCTTGAGCCTGGTTCGGAATGGCCTGAGGAAGGCCTCAGCCGAGCGCCCCTTGCCGACAGCAACGAGGCGGCGGTGGCTACATGGGCCTTCGAGCATAGGAAAGTAGCCGGCCGCTCGACGGAAACGCTGGCCGGCGCCAACTACCTTTATCTGCCACTGTCGACCAGGGATAATACCGTCGGGGTAATCGGCCTGCATATCGTTGAAAAACTGATCTCGCCTGAACACCGTCAACTGATGGAGGCTTGGGCGGGGCTGGCGGCCATGGCTATCGAACGGGTAATACTGGCGGAAAAAGCCCGTGAGGCGGCCCTGTTCGTCGAGTCGGACAAACTGCGCACCGCGCTATTCAACTCAATTTCCCACGAACTGCGTACGCCGCTTGCCTCTATCATGGGGGCGGCATCCACCCTTCTGGAGTCGGAGACCATCTATTCGGCGAACGACCGGCGGGAACTCATGGAGACTGTCAGGGACGGCGCCAACCGGATGGACCGCGTCATCGCCAACCTGCTGGATACCGCAAGGCTGGAAAGCGGCATGATGAAGCTGAAGAACGAGTGGTGCGACATCGAAGATATCGTCGGCACAGCGCTCAGGAGGATGCGCAGTTCGCTTTCCAACAGGACAATCACCGTCAATAGTCCCCCGGCTCTGCCGCTTGTGCGCGGGGACAGCGTACTCCTGGAGCAGGTAATGATCAATCTTGTCGACAACGCCAATAAGTATTCGCCTGGGGGTAAACCTATCGAAATCGCGGTTACAGCTGAGACTGGCCGGATAATGGTATCAGTATCCGACCGCGGGGTGGGTATACCGGCCGAGGATCTCCCGAAGGTATTCGACAAGTTTTACCGTGTGCAGCATCGGGCTATCCGCGCCAGTGGCACAGGGTTAGGGTTGTCCATATGCAAGGGTATCATCGAGGCGCACGGAGGAGAGATATGGGTGAATAACCGGGCCGGCGGCGGCACGACGCTAACATTTTCCCTGCCGTCGCATTCCGGGGAAAGCAGGTGAAGCTATGATCGAGAAGGGCCTTAAGGTTCTCGTAATCGATGACGAACCGCAGATTCGCAAACTTCTGCGAGTATCACTGGCTGCCCATGGATATGACGTGCATGAAGCTGCCGCGGGATTAGACGGCGTTTCTCAGGCTGTGGCGATAAAGCCGGATATCATTATCCTTGACCTCGGTCTGCCCGATGCGGACGGGAAGGAAGTCGTCAGAAGCATAAGGGAATGGTCGGATGTACCAATCATCATTCTGACTGCCCGCGAGCAGGAGCAAGAAAAAATCGACACCCTAGACGCGGGTGCTGACGATTATCTCACCAAGCCCTTCGGCGTGGGCGAACTTATGGCGAGGATGCGGGTTTCGCTCCGCCGGGCGGCGCATTCGGAAGACGAACCTGTTATACATTGCGGCGATCTGGCCGTCGACCTCGCGCAGCGGCGTGTCACGGTCGATGCCCGGGAAATCAAGCTTACCCCCACTGAGTACGATATTATCAAGGCGCTTGCCCAGCATGCCGGGAAGGTATTGACCCACAAGCAACTACTCAAGCTAGTGTGGGGAAGCAACTTCAACGAGGATACCCACTATATCCGTGTTTATATAAGCCAGCTGCGCCGTAAGATAGAGGAAAACCCGACCCAGCCGAAATACATCGTTACCGAGTCGGGGGTAGGCTACAGGCTGATAGGTAAGTGAGCTGAGGCTATTTCAGCCTCAGCGGATAAGGGAAAATGAATAACCCCACCGCCAGACCCAGGCAGAACATTGTTACTGCCGGGTAAGGGCGACTGACCAATCCATGATGTAGCACCCGCCTTGGATGTACGTCGGCTACATAGTATAAAAAACGACGCTCCGACTTGACCGGGAGCGTTAGAGAACTAAATATAATCTCGGCGTCAAAATGGGTAAGCTCAACTCTATCGGCCTTTTCGCCGCTCTTGCCTGCGGCTCTCGTACATGGCCAGCAGGTCGGGCTTTTCGGGGGAGGCGAGTTCGTACCCCGGCTCCAGTTCACGGCATTTCTCTACCGCTGCTTTGAGGTCGTAGAAGACTTCCCATTTCGCTCTTATCTGGTCCTGGCTGGCGAGGCGCAGGAGGTAGGCGGGGTGGTAGGTGGCGATGGCGGGGATGCCGTATTTTGTGTCGAACCAGCGGCCGCGGTCTTTGGTGATGCGGGCGTCGGGACCCATCAGATACTTCAGAGCCACGCTGCAGAGGGCGACGATTACTTTGGGCTTGACGAGGCCGAGTTCTTCGTCGAGCCAGTGGAGGGCGCAGATGCGCTCTTCTTCGACGGTGGGAGTGCGGTTGCCTTTGGGGCGGCATTTTATGATGTTGGTAGTACGTCAGTTATCTGCCGCAGGTTGTAAACCAAGTTGGTATCTAGTCTCTCGGGATATACAATGACCTTACTTATCAGTTCATCAAGGAGCATGTTTTAGCGGTTCGATCCCGCTTATCTCCAACAGTCACGACAAAGGCATCGCGGAAACGCGATGCCTTTGTTTTTTATTGTTGGCCGGCAAGCGGTCATGGCATACTCTCCTTCGCAAATTAATATGGTTTATAGGGCAAGTACTCATGGATAATTGCAGGAATATTCTTACGCATAAAGAATATCTCTCAGCATAATTACCAAATTTAACCATAAATGTATTTATATAGATTCCGTGTCCGGGTAAATGAGTGACGCTACCGGCCGGGCGAAGGCCGCCGTCACCAAAGTGCTTTAATAATCATACGGGGGGAGATGGGATCGTTTTGAATTCCGGCCGGCAACGAGGCTGAGGAGGGTCGTCCGGACAGATAGCCTCGGAACTGAATCACGGCAAACGGGAATGGCTGACTTGAGTGCCGTCAGCCGATTACACAAAAGGGAGGGGGATAAGCCATGAGTGAAAACGAGAAGAATCCGGAAGGCCAGGGCGAGCAAGATAACAGGTATATGTTCTTCACACGGCGCGAGTTCGTCATCGGGGCGGTGGCCGGCGCTGCGGTCGGCGCCGCCGTGACAGGCGTGTCGATGAAGGGGGGCCCTGCGACAGCTCCGGCCAAGCCCGGCGCGGTTTCGGCAAAACCGATCAAGGTGCCTAGCTACATAGCGGTCGATTACGCCAAGTGCACCGGCTGCCGAAACTGTGAGGTAGAGTGCGCGCTCTTCCACGACAAGAAGCTCGATCTCACGCGGGCGCGGATCAGAACCTACTACTTCAACCCGCCGGTGGATGTTCCGTCGCTGTGCGCCAAGTGCGGCGACGCTCCCTGCATCAAGGCCTGCCCCGAGAAGGTGGGTGCCATGAGCAAAGACAAGACGACCGGCGCGGTGCTTGTGGACGAGAAGAAATGCATCGCCTGCTGGGCGTGCATCGAGCCGTGCGCCAAAGATCGGACCGACGTTATCCGCAAAAGCAAGGACGAAAAGGTCATCGTCGGCATCTGCGATCTGTGCGGCGGCGACCCGAGCTGCGTCAAAGGCTGCCCGGAGGGCGCCCTGTCCATAGTGCCCGTCTACCAGGACGGCAAATACTTCGCCGCCAAGCCGGCCGAAATTGCCCGGGCTGTGGCCAAAAGCCTCTATAGAGCGTAAAGGGGGGGAGAGAAGATGGCGAACGGATACATGGGGAAAATCCTCGAAATCGATCTGACAAGCAAAAAGGTCGGAACGATAGACACTGACATGAAGATTGCCGAGAAGTTTGTCGGCGGCCGGGGAATGGGCGCAAGATACCTGTGGGAAAGGGTGAAGACCCCCGGCCTTGACCCGCTCAGCCCGCAGAACCCCCTGATGATATTCACCGGGCCGCTCACCGGCACCATCCTGCCCGGTCCTTCGCGGCTGGTTGTGTGCACCAAGTCGGCCAACACCTCGCCGGCGTCCTCGTCCTATCCAAAGGCGTCGACAGTCGCCTATTCCTGTATGGGCGGCCAGATCGGCCCCGAAATAAAATTCGCCGGCTATGACGGCATCATTATCACCGGCAAGAGCGAGAAGCCCGCCTATATCGTGATCGACGACAGCAAGGTCGAGATCAGGGACGCCGCCAAACTGTGGGGCAAATCCACCAACCAGACCGATCTGCTGCTCAGCCAGGAGCTGGGGCCGACCTTCCGCACGATGTACATCGGCCCGGCGGGCGAAAACCTGGTGAAATACGCGGGCATCATCACCGAGTCGTCGCGGGCCGCCGGCCGCTCCGGGGTCGGCTGCGTGATGGGCTCGAAAAACCTCAAGGCGATCGCCGTCCGCGGCACCAACATCGTGCCGGTGGCCGACATGGAAGGCCTGGTCGCGCTCCGCAAGGAAATGTTCAACGCCCTGAAGACCTGGAACGGCTACGACCAATGGCGGCGCTGGGGCACGGCGGCGATGCTGCTCGCCTCCAGCCAGGCCGGCACCCAGTCGACGAAAAACTTCCGGGAGGGCACCGACCTGCAGGGGGCAAAAATCGGCGCGCCCATTTCCGAGAAGGAATTCTGGGTCAAGCACCGTTCCTGCTTCCAGTGCCCGCTGCACTGCATGAAGATCGGCCAGGTGACGAGCGGCCCGTATAAGGGCACCATCGCCGAAGGCCCGGAATACGAGACAGGCACCATGCACGGTTCCAACTGCCAGGTCACCGATGTCGCCGGGATGATGAAATCTATCGAACTGGCCGACGATCTTGGCTTTGACAGCATATCGGTCGCCAACGTCCTGGCCTTCGTCATGGACCTGTACGACAAGGGCGTCGTCACCAGCGCCGACCTTGACGGCATCGAGATGAAGTGGGGCAATGTCGAGGGCATGATCGCCATGCAGAAGAAGATCGCCTACCGCGAAGGCGTCGGCGCCATCCTGGCCGAAGGCGTCAAAGCAGCCGCCGCCAAGTTCGGCAAGGATGCGGACAAATTCGCCATGCATATCAAGGGCCAGGAGATCGCCGCCTGGAACATCCCCGCCAACCACGGCTTCGCCATCGTCTACGGCACCTCCAACCGCGGCGCCTGCCATCAGGTAGGGCCGACGGTCGAAGAACAGCAGCGCCGCACGATGTGCGACACCGTCGTTATCTGCCGTTTCCTCTATTACGGCATCGGCACCGCCCTGTTCCAGAAGGCGCTCAACACCGTCACCGGCTGGAAGCTGGACGACGCGGCCTTCTTCCGCGTGGCCGACCGCATCTGGAACCAGGAGAAGGTCTTCAATGCCCGCGAAGGCTTCCGCCGTGTGGACGACTACGTGCCCAAGCGGATGACCACCGAAGCTTTCACTGCGGGGCCCAAGAAGGGGGCTATCCTGCCGCCTGAAAAACAGGAGCAGATTCTCGACGAATACTATACGAAGCGCGGCTGGGACACCAAGACCAGCCTGCCAACCGAGGCCAAGCTGAAGGAACTCGATTTGAGCGACCTTGCGCCCGTTGTGCAAGGTCTCAGGTAAGAAGACGGCCGTGTTGTGCCAGTTGGTTTTGCCAACTGGCACAACGATGTTAGAGGAGTGGCGTTCATGGAACGAGTTACGCCGGTAATGATGGGCGTGGTCGCCGCCGCGCTGGCGGTTGTGGCCCAGGCCTTTCTATGGGTGGTGCCGCCACCGGCTTACGGACTGTGCATCGTCTGTCACGGCCGCGATTTCGTCGTGTGGCTGACCGGCGCGCTGACCGGCCTGCCTGTCCAGGTGGCCGAGGCCAGCTCTGCCTGGCCGCTGCTGACAGTGCTCGGCGTTTTCCTCGGCGCCCGCTATGCGGCGGCTGAGCACGGCGAATACCGAGATCAATGGATCGAGCCCCGCTTCACTGCCTTTTTCTGCGGGATGGGTGTAATGATTCTAGGGCTGCTGATTATGGGCTGCCCGACAAGGCTGCTGCTCCGCGCCGCCTACGGCGACCCCATCGGCGCAACCGGCGCGGTTTTCGTGCTCCTCGGCGTGGCTGCGGCCACATTCGTGATGCGCAGGAGGGCTGGATGATGCTGCCGGCTTTCATCAGCCTCATTTTCGGGTTCATAATCGGCTACATGGCCCAGCGGTCGCGGATGTGCTTCATCGGCGGCCTGCGTGATTATATCCTCGTGCGCGACACCGCCCTGCTCAAAGGCCTTGTCGCCTTCCTCGCGACAGCGGCGCTGTTTTTCCCGCTCGCCCAGGCCATGGGCGGCGAAACGCCCGGCTACCCCTGGTACGACCGCGCGGGCAGGACGGCCGCGGCGGTCGACGCCGCCAGGGAGTTCTATATATTTGCCGCCTGCGTCATCCCCGACGAGGTGCTGCTGGCCATAAAACGTGCCACCGAAGTGCCCTTCCGCGGCGTTTCGCTGCCCGGCGGCCTGATGGTAAGCTACGCCGCCCTTATGTCCATCGCCTGCGGTCTGGGTATAGGCTACCTGTCCACCGTGGCCAACGGCTGCCCCGTGCGCCAGCATGTAATGGCCGCATCAGGCAACAGGAGCGCCGGTGTCTACCTTCTCGGCTTTTACGCCGGCGCGCTCGTCTATAACTATCTTATATTCCCGCTTATCAATAAATTATTGCAATAGGCGGTGACTATCATGCCTTATTCCCGTCGTACTTTCATCAAGATGACCGGCGCCGCCGCCGTGACGGTCGCGGCGTTCGGTTCCGCCAGCCTCCTTCCCGCCGAGGCCGGGCTCGTCAGGCCGCCCGGCGCGGTGGCGGAGAGCGATTTCCGGCACATCTGCCTGCGCTGTCACCAGTGTCTCGACACCTGCCCGGAAAAGGCGATCGCTTCGGCCCATCTCGGCACCGGCTGGAGCAATGTGGCCACGCCGCTGCTGGCGGACGGTTGTACGCTGTGCATGAAATGCACCGCGCGTTGCCCCTCGGGGGCGTTGGCAAGAATACCGGCCGCCGAGGCCAAGATGGGCACCGCCGTCATTCTCGAAAAGGAGTGCGTGGGCTGCGACAAGTGCATAAAACCCTGTCCGGCCGGCGCTATCAGCAAGGTGCCCGGCAAACGCCTTGTGGCCGTCGACCCGGCAAAGTGCACCGGCTGCTACACCTGCGTCAAAGCCTGTCCCGTCAAGCCGGTAGCCATTAAGGTCACGGCGGCGGGGGCCAGGCGTCCGGCCTTCTCGACCGCGAAAGCATAGAGGGTGAATGACCATGGCTATCTACCTGGACAACGCGGCGACCTCCTGGCCCAAACACCCGGCCGTGCTCGCCGCCATGCAGGATTATCTGGCAACGGCCGGTGGCAATCCCGGCCGGTCTGGGCACAGCATGTCGATCGAAGCCGCCCGCGTAGTATTCGCGGCCCGCGAAGGCCTGAGCCGGCTGTTCAACGCCGCGTCGCCCGACCGGGTGGTTTTCGCCAAGAACGCCACCGAGGCGTTAAATATGATCATCTTCGGCCTGCTCGGAGCAGGCGACCATGTCGTTACCACCGGCATGGAGCACAACGCCGTCATGCGGCCGCTGCGCAGGTTGGAGTCGCTGGGAGCCGCCCTTACGGTGGTGCCGTGCGACCGCACGGGGATGACAGACCCGGACGGCGTTAAAAGGGCTGTCACACGGAACACCAGGCTGATTATCGCGACCCATGCCTCCAACGTCACCGGCGCCATCATGCCGGTCGCCGCGCTCGGCCGCATCGCGCGGGAATGCAGGGTGCCGTTCGCTGTCGACGCCGCCCAGACGGCCGGCTGCGTGCCCATCGACATGCAGGCCGACAACATCGATCTACTCGCCTTCACTGGCCACAAGGGACTGGGCGGGCCGCAGGGCACAGGCGGGCTGGCGCTGTCCCCCGCGGTCGAGCTGCCGCCGTTGCTGTACGGCGGCACCGGCAGCTTATCCGAGGCCGAATACCAGCCGGACTTCCTGCCTGACCGCCTGGAAAGCGGTACCCTCAACGCCGTCGGCATCGCCGGCCTGGGGGCCGCGGTGGCCGAACTGGCGGCGACCGGGGTCGACAAGATCGCAGCCCACAAGCAGGACCTCGTCGCCGCGCTCGTCAAAGGGGCGGCCTCCATCCCCGGTATCACCGTTTACGGGCCGACGGACGCGGCGGACAACGCCGGTGTGGTGTCCCTCAACTACGACGGACTGGTCTGCTCGGAAGTGGGGCTGGCCCTCGACCGGGCGTTCGGCATCCTGACCCGGACGGGCCTGCACTGCGCTCCGGCCGCCCACAGGACGATCGGCACCTTCCCCCAGGGGACGGTGCGGTTCAGCGTCAGCCAGTTCACGACCAGGGAAGAAATCGGCCTGGTGGTAAGCGCCCTGGGCCAGATAGCCGAAATGGCGAGGTGAGCGCCTTGAGCGAGCCGTGCGGTATCGTCACCTTTTTCTCATCCCAGCACGCCGTCCAGGCGGAAAAGGTGCTGACACGGGCCGGCCTGGCGGTGGAGCTTATCCCCGGGCCGAAAGATATAAGCCCCAACTGCGGCGTGGCCCTGAAATGCGCCATCCGGGACCTCGCCGCCGCCGAGGCGCGATTGCGCGAGGCCGGTGTCCGCTACGAAGCCGGCCACAGCTACGTCCTCGTTGCCTCGAAATCGCTGCTCGATAAACTTCTGGGGCGGTGACGCTGTGGACAACACCCGCCTTAGCCTGGTAGAGCACCTGACCGAATTGCGCCGGGCCATCATCGCCGCCCTCGCCGCCCTGGCCGCAGCCACAGCCGCCGGCTATTTCATGGCCCCGGCATTCTTCGCCGCCCTGAAGTCGGTGCTGCCTGGCGTGCAGATGGTCTTTTTCGGGCCGCTCGACGGCTTCTACCTGCAGCTCCGCCTGGCGGTGACCATCGGCCTTATCCTTTCTTTTCCCGTGACGGTGGCCAGCGCCGCCTGGTTCGTGGCTCCCGGCCTGCGCGAGGGGGAGAAACGGCTGGCTGTGGCGGCCGGCGTGGCGGCAACCGTCATGTTCGCCGTAGGGGTAAGCTACGCCCTGTTCGTGGTCCTGCCTGTGGTGATGGTTTTCCTCATGAGCTTCTCCACCACCGAGATGACGCCTTTTATCGCCGCCGAGGAGTACCTCTCCTTCGTCCTCGCCTTCATCATTTACGGCGGCCTCGTTTTTCAACTGCCCTTGTTTCTTTTTATTCTCTTAAAGACCGACCTTATCCCGCCCGCCCTCGTCAGCAGCCAGCGCAAGCTGCTGGCCGCGGTCCTCACAGGGTTGACGCTGTTTTTCTCCCCGGGCGGCGATCTTACCGTCCAGCTTTTACTGGCGGTGCCAATTTTCCTGCTCTTCGAGGGCGCCGTGCTGCTGGCGAAGCTGGTCAGAGGCGGGCGCAAAAGCCAAAAGGAGTGATGCTGAACATGGCTCAGGCTGATATCAGGGTCACGGTCAAGGGACAGGTGAAAAAGCCGGGGACGTATACGGCGAAGGGGGGAGAAAACCTGCTTGACGCCATCTTCGCCCACGCAGGCGGCCTGGCCGACAGCCGGTTCTCGCTGCGCGCCGTCCTCGTCGGCGGCGCGCAGGGACATTTTGCCGCGGCGGACGAGCTTGCCGCCCCGCTGACTTCGTCCGCGGAACTGATGGTCGTCGACAGCGGCAGTTGCCTGGTCAACTTTGTCCGCCTGCTGCTTGCCTATAACGACACGGCCCAGGCCGGCTACGGGGGTTGCCTTTCCTGTCGCGGCGCCTTGGCCGCCGGCGTCCGTCTACTCGCCAGGCTGTGCACGCCCCTGGGGAGCGCCGCCGACCTGGCTGAGCTTGAAAGGCTGACGGGAGTCATTAATCCGGCCTGCCCCGACCAATGCAGCGCCCTCAGGCCTCTGGCCAGCGCCCTAAGCCACTGGCGGGAGGAATTCGCCGAGCATGCCGCCGGCCGCTGCCGGGCCAGCATCTGCGCAGAGCTCATGCTGAGCCCCTGCAACAACGCCTGCCCCGCCGACGTCGACCTGCCGGGCACCATCGCCTTGACTCAGTTGGGCCGGTACATCGACGCCGTGGCCCTGGGGCGGCATGACAACCCCTTCTTCCTGACCTGCGGCCATGTGTGCGAGGCCCCCCCCTGCCAGAAGAACTGCAAGCGGCTCAATTTCGACGATGCCATCTACTCGCAGAGCCTGCACCGTTACGCCGGCGAGAAGGCCGCCAGGGCCGCCGGCGGGCTCGGCAAGGCCCTGACCCACGATACCCTCAGACCCGGCACCAAGTCCGGCAAAAAGGTGGCCGTCGCCGGCGCCGGGCCGGCCGGCCTCGCAGCCGCCCATTTCCTCGCGAGGCTGGGCCACAAGGTCGTCGTCTACGACCGCAACCCCAAGCCGGGGGGGATGATGACCTACGGCATCCCGGCCTACCGGCTGCCGCGGGCAACGGTGGAGGCCGAGATAGCGGCCATCGCCGCCCTGGGCGTGGAAATCCGCGGCGGCTGCGACCTGGGCCGGGACATAACCCTTTCCCGGCTGCGGGAAGAATACGACGCCGTGCTGCTCGCTCTGGGCAACGGCAAAAGCCGCGGCCTGGGCATACCGGGCGAAGACCTGTCCGGCGTGATCTCCGCCCTCGACTTCCTGCATCAGGTGGCGGACACCGGCGCGGCGGAGGTCGGCCGGCGGGTGCTCGTCGTCGGCGGCGGCAATGTAGCCGTCGACGTGGCCCGCACCGCCAGGCGCCTGGGCGCGGAGCACGTCGTCATGATGTGTGTCGAGGACAGGTTCGAAATGCCGGCCTCGCCGGGTGAGATACAAGCTGCCGAGGACGAGGGCGTCAGGATCAGCGTCCTCGCGGTCCCGCTCGCCTTCAGCGGCGCCGGCCGCGTTGCCGGTGCCCTCTGCACGGCAATAAAGCCCGGGCCTTACGATGTCCTGGGGCGGCGCTGGCCGCCGGCGCCGCTCCGGGAAGCGGGCAAGGAGGAGGAGTACGACGCGGTCATAGTCGCCATTGGCCAGATGGCGGAGTTAGACGGCCTAAAGGGCAGCGGCCTTGCCTGCACCAAATCATTCATCGCCTGCCCGGACGGCCATGCCACCAGCCTGCCCGGCGTTTTCGCCGCCGGCGACTGCGCCGGCGCTCTCAACTCCGTTGTCAAGGCGGTGGGCAGCGGCAAAGCGGCGGCCTTCGCCATCGACCGCTTCCTTACCGGGGCTGACCGGACGCTGAGTTCACCCCTGCGCGTCAAACTGGGCTGCAGCGAAGGAGAATATACCTGGGCCGTCGCCACGCGTGCCCATATGCCCGAGCAAGACCCCGCCGCCCGGGTAGGCAACTTCGCGCCGGTGGAACTGGGCCTGGACGACAGCCGGGCCGCCGCCGAGATGCTGCGCTGCATCTGCGCCGCCAAGGGCGGCAGGCAGTAACCTGTTGGGAAAGGGTGAGAAGGATGAAACCTCGGCAACTGAAAATCGCCCGGACTGCCAGCCAAATCGTCTTTTTCCTGCTCCTGGCCGTCTTGCTTGTCGGCACGTTCTGCTCGGTAAGCCTTGGCGGTAATTATTACCTCTCCTGCCCGTTGGGCGTGCTGCAGCTTACCCTTGGAGCGAGGGAAATGCTCGTGGGCGCCATCGTCTCCGGCCTGCTGCTCATCGGTCTTACCCTGCTTCTCGGACGGGTGTTTTGCGGCTGGATCTGCCCGTTCGGCGCCCTGACCGACTGGCTGCGCAAACCGCTGGCCCGCTGCCGCGCCGCCCGCGCCGATGTCCCCGCCCTGCACCCGGACAACAAGGCTCTCAAATACGGCATCCTCGGCGGCGTGCTGCTGACGGCGGGCATCTTCCGTTCCCCGGCGTTCTGCGCGATCTGCCCGGTTGGCACAACCTGCCGCACCGCCGGCCTGCAGGGGGTCAACCTCGGGCTGGAGACGGCGGCCGTGCCCCTCATCCTCAGTCTGGAGACCGTCAACAGGCGGTTCTGGTGCAAGATTCTTTGCCCCATCGGCGCTTTGCTGGCTCTATTTTCGCGCTTCCGGCTGGCCAAGATCCGTCTGCCGTTCGCCGCCTGCGCGGGCTGCAACCGCTGCGAGCAGGCCTGCGCGATGGATAATTCGCCGCGCCAGGGGCACGAGCGGCTGAAAATCGACCCGGCGGTGCTCCAGGCTCTGATAGAATACGGCGTCCCCGATCTCCTCGACCGCCCCGGGCAATACGAACGGGCGCCGCAGCCGATACGCGACTTGCTGGACGCCAAGGCAAGCTCGCTGTCGGTTCCCGGCGCCGAGTGCACAAGCTGTTATTCCTGCATTGCCGCCTGCCCGGTCCTCAACAGACAGGCGGACAAGAGCGGTGCTGCCGACCAGTCCGCGCAGATAAGCGCCTGAAAGGGGGCATTCGCATGGAAACCAGCGACATCTACACCCTGCTCGCCCAGATCACGATCAAGCTGCGGCGGCGCCTCCTTGTCCTCGCCGCCCTGCTGGGGCTTGCCACCTGCGTCGGCTGGTTTTTCGCCGACGATGTCATGCGCTATATGTTTAGGATGGTTCGCCAGGTCATCTTCATCAGTCCCACCGAGGCATTTGTCACGAAACTGAAGGTATCGTTCGCCATTGGTTTGTCATTGAGCCTGCCGGCTTTCATGTACCTGGCAATCGGCGTGTTCAGAGGCCGGGTTAGGGATTTTTCACGGTATGGCCATTTGTTGCTTACCCTGGCCGGCTTCGCCCTGTTTATTATCGGCGCTGCTTTCTGCTACTTCGCCGTCCTGCCGATAGGCATTGATTTCCTCCTCGGCTTCGCCACCTTAGAGATGCAGCCCCTGCTGTCGGCCGGCCGCTTCGTATCTTTCGTGCTGAGCTGCATAATTGCTTTCGGGCTGATGTTTGAGATGCCGCTTGTCATAATGCTGCTCGCCTCCCTCGGCCTGCTCGACGCCGACACGCTGCGGAGCAAGCGGCGCTACGCTATTGTACTGATATTCATCGTGGCCGGTGCCCTTACGCCGTCGCCCGACGTCGTCTCCCAGATCCTGCTCGCTGTCCCCATGCTAGGTCTCTACGAAGCAGGCATCATCCTTTCCCGTCTGTGCAAAAAGCCTGAGGAAAAACTGCCCGAAATGCCTTCCGATCAGCAGCAGATCTTCAATTAAATGGGCACGGGCAGCCTAGACCGCATTTCCACACACAGATATTTAAAGCTTCCGCATCTTTGCGGAAGCGTTTTACTTTTGGTTGAAATCCATCTACCACGAGGGGACTTATTCATTCCGCGGCCGGTTGCATAACGAGTCTCCTGGTTCCTTTTCCCGCTGGAAAAACGGCGCTCCGCTACATTCAACCTTATCGGCCTTGGCGCCGCTCTTGCCGCCTGCTTTCGTACATCGCCAGAAGGTCGGGCTTCTCTGCTGACGCCAGTTCGTACCCCGGCTCCAGTTCACGGCATTTCTCCACCGCTGCTTTGAGGTCGTAGAAGACTTCCCATTTGGCTTTGACCTGGTCGGAGCCGGTGAGGCGCAGGAGGTAGGCGGGGTGGTAGGTGGCGATGGCGGGGATGCCGTATTTTGTGTCGAACCAGCGGCCGCGGTCTTTGGTGATGCGGGCGTCGGGGCCCATGAGGTATTTTAGGGCGACGCTGCCGAGGGCGACGATGACTTTGGGCTTGACGAGGGCGAGTTCTTCATCGAGCCAGTTGAGGGCGCAGACGCGACCTTCTTCGACGGTGGGGGTGCGGTTGCCCTTCGGTCTGCATTTTATGATGTTGGTAGTACGTCAGTCATCTGCCGCGAAGCTGAAGGCCCTGAAATATCTAGGCCCGCGGTGTGTACGGCAAATACGTACATTACGTAGAAAACTTGTATTTGAGTGCGGCAGCCGGAATCCGTTTCGGCTGCCGCCTTTCTATCCCGGCTAATAGAAATCTTAACAATGTTTTTCTTGGGGTGTAAGTATGAGACAAAATGTTTGGGCATTGGCGGAAGTTGAAGACAGACGCTTATGGCAAACAAGAGTACGCTGCTCTACGCTTGCCGACCCGGATGGCAAGCCGTACGGCGTTCCTCTGGACTCTGCCCTCAGGAACAACATACTGTATTTCCATGGAGCAAGGGATGGTGCTAACGAGCCTATCGACGACGGGCATGTAATTGATTAATGCAAATTTCGTTGACAATAATTGCACTGAAATGCAATTTTGGAAGGCCCGCTAACATTTCCCCTTCCTGAAAAGCAGGCCATACCCGCAATTATGCCGACTCTCCGGTGTGGCACGTTTTTTGCTTTTCTATCTGCTTGCCGTCAACTATCGAAAGGAGGCTAGTAAATGACTGATACTTCCCAAGTGCCGGACGAAATTGTTGAACAGGTCCTTCTCGAAGTCTCGCTGATGGTGGCAGCAAGGTATGGTTCATTGTTGGCAAAGACGGAGTTGTTTAACCTGGGAAAACTGGAATTTCTGCTTGGGGCGCAGTTCAGGATAGCTCGGCAAGCCCGGCTTGAAGGTTATATGATTCAGGATTGCGATATGTGCTCCTCCTGGGACAAGGCAACGAGATACTGCAATTATTATCAGGTTCAGCAAGCAACGCAGGTCAGGCTTGATTATTATTATCAGGCGTTATGTCCGGCGTTGACACTTAAGTAATTCATGGGGAGTGGTATTTGATGATCGCAAGGGAAAAAGTCGCTGAAATGGTAAGGTCCCAACTGGCACTTGCCACGGAGGAAGTAGTTAACCGCTTGACCGACGATATCGTCAGAGATACCGAACATAAGCTATACTCGCTAATAAGAAAAGCCGTTGCGCAGGAGAGAGAAACCGCGCTTGCCAACATGAAGGGAAAGTAGTCGTTACCCGGTGAAAGGAGATAGTTTCGCTGTCGGCGAAGTTAACCCCAGGCCCGTTGACTGAGGGAGGAAACGTGAAGCGGTTACTAATTTTGCTTGTTATTCTGTTTGCAGGACTTATGGCCACTGCCGCCTTGGACCGGTTGTATACCCGCAATGAGTATATTCGCCACGAGCGTAATCTGGAGGTGCTTACGGAGAAGTTCCAGGGGCTTGTTATGCATAGTCTTACGGACCTTACGGCAACCGGGGATTTAAAAGCATTTCTGAACGCTCGCCGCGATTTGCCGGACCGGGAAGCTTTCGATAATTATGCCTGCGAAGCAAACAGGTATTATCCAACTGTGACCTACTTCGGCTTTGCGCGTGAAAACGGCGAGACGCTGTACGCGCATTTTACGGCCGGGCAGCAGGGGATAGAGAACGACAGCCGACCGGGGCGGTTACGCGCTTTGGCCACGGCAAGCGGGCCGCGAAAGATGGCGATCGCGGAACCGTTCAATACCCAGGGGCGATTGATCAGCATCGCTGTTGACCCGATCTACCGTGGTGACGTTCTTATCGGTTTTGCCGAAGTTCACTTTGACATCGGAGCAATTTTTGACCAGGCGATGTACAATTTGGGTATTGATGGAGAACAGTACTATATAAGGATTGCCGCCCCCGAGGGAAGAGCCTTCTGGGAGAAGGGGCCAGTCCCCGCCGCGGAGGAAATCCTGGTTCGGAAGGCTAGCATTCCGGTTGGGAATGCGCAGTGGGATGCCACCGTTGGCTGGCGGGGGTTGCCGGATAATAACTACTACGTTCGCGGCATCATCTGGGCCAGCGGCAGTATCGTGACCTTACTGCTGCTGGTAATGGTCAACGGTGTTTGGATACGTCAAGCGTGGCTGACCAAACAGGTCAACGAGAAGACTACGGAATTGTTGCTCAAGAATAAGGCTATTATCGAGGCAAAGGAAGCGCAGGCCCGTGTGGAAAAGCTATCGTCGCTCGGGTCTATGGCTGCGGGTATTTCCCACGAGATAAACCAACCGTTGAATTCGATCAAGATATTGTCCAGCGGCATTCTCTATTCGCTCCACAAAGGCGGACGTTTCGATCCGGACGAGATCCGAAGGGTCGTCGAGGAGATTTCCCGCCAGGCGGACCGTATAACAAGCATCATCAACCAAATGAGGTCTTTCATCCGTCGGGACAACAGCGCCAGAGTGCCGTGCAACGTGAATGAAGCGGTTAAACAGTCGCTCGGTTTGGTCGGGACGCAGATAACGAACCATGGAATAGAAATTCGCCAGGAGCTGTCTTCAAAACTGCCTACTGTCCAGGTGCCGCCTACAGCTTTGGAAGAGGTGCTTGTCAATCTATTGGTGAATGCCATGCAGGCGCTTGATAAGGTTGAGCAGCCGGAAAAACGGATTACGATCCGCACCTGGTTTGAAGAAGGGGTAATAATAGTGGTCGCGGACAATGGTCCTGGCATCAGCGAAGAAATTCTGGATAAAGTCTTTGAGCCTTTTGTTACGACACAGGCCGAAGGCGAAAACTGGGGGCTGGGGTTGCCGATCGCGCATGCGATAATTACGGCCTGTAATGGAAATATAAACGTAGCCACCGGGAAGGACGGCACAACCTTCAAAATCCATATTCCGGCGGTTTTCGAAGCATAGAGCGAGGTGCTTGGCGATGGATATTCTCGTTGTTGATGACGACGCTGCCAGCCGTGAAGCGGTAAGCTGGTTTCTACGCGTTGAAGGCCACCGTGTGACAACCTGCGGCAGCGGGGCCGAGGCATTGGCGTTGATGGCCGGAGCCGATTATCCCATGGTGCTGTCCGACATAAAGATGGCGGGGATGTCCGGGATTGAGCTTCTGGCGGCCATTAAAGCCCTGCCAGGAGGCTGGCTGACCGATGTCGTTCTTTTTACCGGGTTTGGCGACATGGAATCAGCCATCCAGGCGCTTCGGTCAGGAGCTTACGATTATTTGCTTAAGCCTGTTGACGCCCAGGAATTGGCGGCCACTGCCGAACGTATTGAGGAACATCAGGCGCTGCTGCGCGAGAACAGGTACTTGTCGCAGAATCTGGAGAATGAGATCAAGGCGGCCACTGCGGAAAAAGACCAGGAATTGTTCAGGGTAAAGAAGCTTGTAACTGAATCGGTTTTCGGGCAGATAGGCATTTTTTCCGATAAAATGCGCAGTATTGTCAACCTGGCTCAGAAATACCATAATGACCGGTCGATCCCTGTGCTGATCGAAGGGGAAACGGGCACCGGCAAAGAGATTATCGCCCAAATCGTACACTGGGGTGATGTCCACGGAGGGAGCGCCCCTGGGCCCTTTGTCGATATAAACTGCGCCGCAATTGCTCCGAGCCTGTTCGAGAGCGAGCTGTTCGGCTATGAAGCCGGGGCGTATACGGGCGGGCAGAACAGGGGCCAAAAGGGGAAACTGGACCTTGCTTCCGGGGGGACGCTGTTTCTGGACGAAATCGCGGAAATATCACCGGAGATACAGGGCAAACTTTTGAGGGTCATCCAGGAGAAAGAGTACTATCGCGTGGGCGGACTGAAAAAGCTGCCCGCGGATGCCCGCATCATCTGCGCCACCAACGCGGATATGAAGAGAAACATTGATGAGGGTAAATTCCGCCGCGATCTGTACTACCGCTTCCAGCTCGGCCACATAACCATCCCGCCCCTGCGCGAACGCCGCGAAGAGATTATCCCGCTGGCCAACATGTTTTTGTTGCAGGGAGCGAAACAACGGGGCAGGAAGTTTAAGACCATCAGCGATGAAGCGGCAAAAATACTCGAAAGCTACGAGTGGCCGGGCAACGTGCGGGAGTTGAAAAATACGATTGAATTCGCCGTCTTTATGTATGATGATACGGAAATCCGGCCCCATCACATCCACAAGGTCAATCGCACGGTTGTCGACGAGAACGCCGGGGTGGGCTCGCTGCAGGAGACTGAGCCGCGGTTGTGCTTACCGTTCCCTCGCGATGGTTTTGCCCTGAAAGATTATACCGACTGCATCATCAGGGAGGTGCTGAACGCCCACGGCGGAAACCAAATGGCGGCCGCCACCTATCTGGGCATTTCTCTTCGCACATTGGCATACCGAATGGCGAAAATGAAAAAGGCCGATAAGAATTGATACACCAAAACTTGCAGAAGATTTTCGTTTTTTCTGCAAGTTTTCGTAAAGGCATAAACCGGCTGATTGATTTTGGGAAAGTACTGCAATAGCAGCAACATCGCGGTTCGGCGGACATTGCAAGCAAAACGCATGCGTATGGCATGCGTTTTGCTTTTATATTGCATCAGGTTCTCGGAGTTATCGCAAACAATGCTCCCTGGACCAGCAATTAAACGGGAAAGGATTGTCGACGTGCCGAGAAGAGTGTTTATCACGAGTGCAGACAAGTCGAGATTGCTTACTTTCATCAGCCGGGAACGGGAGTTCGGCGGCGGTAACACTGAAAACCTCATCGCTTTGGAGTGCGAAATCAAACTAGCAACCCTTACGAGCGCCAAGGATATTCCCAAAGATGTCGTAACGATGCATTCCAGGGTTGGGCTGAAGGATCTCGACACCGGTGAGGATGTCTATTATACGTTGGTTTATCCTGTCGAGGCGGACTTGTCGGAAGGCATGATATCTGTCCTGGCCCCTGTGGGGACGGCAATTCTCGGTTACAGGGTGGGCGATATTGTTGAATGGGTCGTCCCCGGCGGAATGGCCCGTTACCGGATCGAAAAGGTCCTCTTTCAGCCGGAGTCAGACGGAAAGCTGTTTCTTTAGCCTTCAGGGTAATAACTCCAGATGAGGTGATTGCGTGTCAGCGAAGATAATTCCCTCGTTGTCTGTTGCAGATATAAAAGTCAATATAGATTACCTTGTCAACGCTCTTGGCTTTAGGTTGAATTATCTTGCCATAAGCGGCTCCCAAGCAATTCTTGAGTACCGTGGCGCAGTACTGGTACTTAAGGAGGGAACAGCAAACGGGCCCCCGGCCGTGCCGGAGAACTTCCTTGAAATCCAGGTAAGCGTGGAGGATATAGAAGAGATATACCGGTGGGCGCTTACAAGAGGTGCGATTATCAGCCGCTACCTGCAAAAAACCTGTTCTAATGACGGCGGGGGTGAACGGAGTTTCACCGTTTCCCTGCCAGACGGATATTCCTTGATGTTCGTCGGCTGAAAAATGCCGACGCAATTTGCAAAGCGGCATAATATTGGGGCTTTTAAGGCCAACAGCCGTCTTCAAGGTACAAAAGCGCGCATAGGAGGTACTAATTTGGCGGACATATACAGCCTGACGCTGCAACACGAAGAAATACTGGCTCTGCTGGCGGAGCTGCGCTCCCATGAGAGCTATGGCGATATAATCGACAACGCCAAGGGGTTGTCTTTGACCGTGGGCCTGTTGGCCAGGAAAGTTTATTTTCATATTTTGGCTGAAGAAAGGGTCGTGTATCCTGTCCTGCTTGCTCATAAGGACGAATCCGTGCGGGAGACGGGAAGGAGTTTTTCTGCCGAAATGGATGAAATCGCCTGTAAGTTCAGGAGGTACCGGGGAACTTATTCGAACGCTGGCACCATATTTGCCCGTCCTGATACATTCAGGCACAACACGGCCATAGTGGCAAAAACCCTTATCAAGAGATTTGAAGATGAGAGGACGGTTCTCTATCGTTTGCTCGGCAGCTCTTGGTGAAGGATAAAAAGCTTCGATAACCGGACAAAAAGGGCGATACATGAAGGCTATGTGAGGCCGCCATCAAAATGAGGGAGGATTCATTTCATGGGTAAATCAAACTACAACGCTTACGATGAGGCCAAGGCGCAGTTTGACCAGGTAGCGGAGAAGATTGGCCTGGACGGCGCGACGCGTGATTTTCTCAGACAACCGATGCGTGAATACCACTTTTCCATACCCGTCCATATGGACGACGGAAGCAGGAAGATCTTCAGGGGATACCGCGTGCAGCACAACGATGCCAGAGGACCGGCCAAAGGCGGCATAAGGTTTCATCCGCTGGAAACGATCGACACTATCCGGGCATTGTCGATGTGGATGACCTGGAAGTGCGCCGTTGTCGACATACCGCTGGGCGGCGGCAAAGGCGGGATAATCTGCGATCCGCGCGGGATGAGCGACCGCGAGCAAGAGCAGTTGTGCCGCGGCTGGGTAAGGCAGATTGCGAAGGATATCGGCCCCGTCATTGACGTTCCGGCGCCTGATGTAATGACAAACGGCAAACACATGTTATGGATGCTGGATGAGTACGAAACGATACACGGCGGCAGATATCCCGGCTTCATCACCGGAAAACCGGTCGGCATGGGCGGTTCGCTGGGACGGAAAGAAGCGACCGGATTCGGCGTTATCTATGTCCTCAGAGAAGCCATGAAAGAATTGAATATGAGCATAAAAAACAGCACCGCCAGTATTCAGGGCTTCGGCAACGTGGCCCAGTACGCGGCTAAACTGTTCCAACAGTTTGGCGGTAGGGTAGTTGCGATTTCGAGCTGGGATAATGCCGATACCCAGGCATACACTTTCCGCAAAAAAGACGGGCTTGCTTTCGACGATTTGGAGGCCATCACCGACCCCTTCGGGAGTATCGACAAGGACAAGGCTCACGGCCTAGGTTACGAGATTCTGCCAGGTGATGCGTGGATCGAGCAGGACGTGGATGTGCTTATTCCGGCGGCGTTGGAAAACCAGATATCGGCGGAAAACGTCCATCGGATAAGCAAACAGGTAAAGATCGTCGCCGAGGGTGCCAATGGGCCGACAAGCAGGGACGCGGACAAAGTGCTGGCGGAACGCAACATATTTGTTATCCCCGACTTCCTCTCAAACGCGGGGGGCGTCACCTGTAGCTACTTCGAGCAGGTCCAGTCGAATACAAATCACTACTGGGAAAAAGAAGAGGTTATTCAAAAACTGGACAGCAGAATGACGGCTGCCTTTAAGGCGGTATATGATCTGGCCAAAGAGAAAAATATTCACACTCGCGATGCCGCCTACAGGATTGCAATCGACCGCGTGGTATTCGCCATTAAAAGCAGGGGCTGGGTGTAAGAAGTGACTGTCGGGAGACTTGATCGGGTGAACGGTTTACCTTGCGAGCAGGAATGTCTGCTCAGCACGCTCAGGGAAAGAGAAAAGGAACTTGACTGCCTGTACAAGGTCGATGAGGTGCTATGCAACCACCAACTGTCATTGCCCGAATTATTGTCAGCGCTCGTCGATGTTATACCTGCGGGCTGGAGATTCCCCGAACTTTGCCGGGCGAGTATAACTTATAATAATTGCCTTTATCAGTCTCCCGACTTCATCGCCTCGCCTTTGTCGGAAAGCTGCCCGATCAAATGCGACGGAGAAACCATCGGCAGCGTCACGGTAATGTATCTTGAGAATGTACCGGAAGCGACCGAAGGCATTTTTCTTGATAAAGAGCGCAAGCTTATCCGGACAATAGCCGATCGTATCGGGCAATTTGTTTTCTGCCGGGATATGAGACTTGTTTTGGACGATTTGAATAACCCCCGCAGGGAAAATGCCGCGAGTGATGAGCTGTACGGGGAGTGCGATTACAGGCGAACCGACGGCCAGGAGTGGCGCTGGCGCCAGCATATGGCGGAGCGCCTGGCCGCATCGCTCGATTCGCAGCACTTCGGGGTGAAGTCGATATATCTCTTTGGAAGCACGAATGACGGAACGGCCGGCCGGCGAAGCGACATCGATCTGATAATTCATTTCGAGGGTTCCGAAGCGCAAAAAGCTGAGCTTTTCCATTGGCTTGAGGGATGGAGCCTGTGCCTGGACGAGATGAATTACTTGAAAACGGGTTATCGGATGAATGGGTTATTGGATGTGCATGTGGTTACCGACGACGATATAACCAGGAAGACCTGTTTTGCGATCAAAATCGGTCTCACCACGGATCCGGCCTACCGGCTGAAAATGAAAGACGAAGCGTGCTCATCGGGATAGACGAAAAGGAAGAGCGGGAAGATGGACACGCGGGGGCGCTCAAGAGGCCGCTGGCCCAAAAACTGCATGCCCCAGAAAGGAAACACAAGGAGGCTCCACGACAAAGTGAAGCCTCCCTTGTCTATATAATTGTGTCATATGATATGCTGCGTACACCGTCCTGCCGCGCAGCACTCACGGAGGAATACTTATCACGTCTGAAAAAAAGCGCTCCGCTACATTCAACCTTACCGGCCTTGGCGCCGCTCTTGCCGCCTGCTTTCGTACATCGCCAGAAGGTCGGGCTTCTCTGCTGACGCCAG
Source organism: Sporomusaceae bacterium (assembly GCA_031460455.1). Classification (NCBI taxonomy): domain Bacteria; kingdom Bacillati; phylum Bacillota; class Negativicutes; order Selenomonadales; family Sporomusaceae; species Sporomusaceae bacterium. The sequence continues at coordinate 31,417 of JAVKTQ010000013.1, read as the reverse complement.
TTCGTACCCCGGCTCCAGTTCACGGCATTTCTCCACCGCTGCTTTGAGGTCGTAGAAGACTTCCCATTTGGCTTTGACCTGGTCGGAGCCGGTGAGGCGCAGGAGGTAGGCGGGGTGGTAGGTGGCGATGGCGGGGATGCCGTATTTTGTGTCGAACCAGCGGCCGCGGTCTTTGGTGATGCGGGCGTCGGGGCCCATGAGGTATTTTAGGGCGACGATGACTTTGGGCTTGACGAGGGCGAGTTCTTCATCAAGCCAGTTGAGGGCGCAGACGCGACCTTCTTCGACGGTGGGGGTGCGGTTGCCTTTGGGACGGCATTTTATGATGTTGGTGGTATGTTAGTCATCTGCCGCAGGGCTGAAAGCCAGCAGTTATAAGGTTTTTGAAGGGTGTACGACGACCCTCTAAATGAACAGGTTAAGGAGAGCAATCTTAGCGCTAAGATCAGCGGAATCCCCTTGTTCTAAAAGGTTTTGGAGCGTGAGTCTATTCCGCTATCGACGCAAAGGAAGTGCGGGCGCCCACCGCCGTATGTCTTCGGCGGTAGTATACGGCAGTCTGCCCAGGCTCCTTAGACTGGCAATCTCGGCGCCTGCGGCGTTAACAAAATACCCGCCTGCTGGTAGACGGCAGGCGGGTGTTTTGTGTCAATAAGAGATGTGATATCTCGTTATGATATGCGATTAACGGGCGACATTTCCAATTGAGATAGGAAAATCGCGTATCAATATGAGATGGAAGGCTGGCGTTAAAAAACGAGGGGGCACTGTTCTGGCCGGGGCTGATTCGTTGATGGCAGGATGATTGCGGATATTTTTCCCGGATTGGCATATAAATTGCATTGCTTTAAGGCGAAAGTATTTTTTGCCATATTTACGAGGGAGGATTAGTGTGAGCGCATTATTGGAGCAAATCGCCGGAAATCTGGTCGAAGGGCAGTCGAAGAAGGTCAGGGAGCTAGTGCAACAGGCGCTGGACGAAGGCGTGGCCGCCAAGGAGATTCTCAACAACGGCCTGTTGGCAGGGATGAACGAGGTGGGCGCACTGTTCAAGGACGGCGAGCTGTTCGTTCCCGAGGTGCTGGTGGCCGCGAAAGCGATGAACGCAGGCATGGAAGTGCTGGCGCCGCTGCTGGCGGAGGGGGATATCGAGAAGAAGGGCAAGGCGGTGTTTGCCACCGTCAAGGGCGACCTCCACGATATCGGCATTAAGCTGGTGGGGATGATGATGGAAGGGGCCGGCTACGAAATAGTCAATATCGGCGTGGATATTCCGCCGGAGCAGATCGTGGCGGCGGTAAGGGAGCATAAGCCGGACCTTGTGGGGATGGCGGCGATGCTGACGACGACGATGGTGGCGATGAAGGATACGGTCGAGGCGCTGAAGGAGGCCGGGCTTTACGATAAGGTCAAGGTCATGGTCGGCGGGTCGCCGGTGACGGACCGGTTCGCCAGGGAGATCGGGGCCTACTACGCGGCCGATGCTTCGGCGTCGGTCGAGGTAGCCAACAAGTTGATGGAAGTATGAGCAGGATCAAATTATTTTGAGTGGAGGAGGCAATTTATATGTTTGCGGCTGTCGATGGAGGACAACTGCGGCTACTGAAGCCGGAGGATATCGAGAAAATCCACGAGACTTCCATGCGGATACTGGAAGAGGTCGGCATGAAGATAAAAAGCGTCGAGGCGCGGGAGGTATTTGCCGCCCATGGCGCCCAGGTCGATAAGGAGACGGATGTCGTCAAGATTCCCCGCAAGCTTGTCGAGGGGGCGATAAAGAAGGCCCCGTCGAAGGTGATCCTTTACGGTCAGGACGCCAAGAACGACCTGCATCTGGAGAAGACCCGCACCCATTTCGGCACGGGCGGGACGGTTTTGTACGCTCTCGATCTCGCCACCGGGCAGAAACGGCCGACAACGACCCACGATGTCCGCGATATTGCCAGGATGGTCGATTATTGCGACAGTGTCGCCTTTTATGTGGTCAATACTTATCCCCAGGACGTGCCTGACGCGGCTTCGGACGTCAACCGCTTCTACTGGGCGCTGACCAACACGACCAAGCACGTGCAGGGCGGCATGTATACCATGAAAGGGCTGAAGGACGTCATCGCCATGGCGGAGGAGATGGCCGGCGGCGCGGAGCAGCTGCGTCAGCGCCCGTTGATTTCCTTTATCGTCCTGATGATAAGTCCGCTGGTTATGGACGGGGAGTATACCGATTATCTGATCGAGATCGCCAAGAAGGGTCTGCCGGTGACGGTGTCGTCCGAGCCGCTGGCGGGAGCGACCGCGCCGGTGACCATCGCCGGCACGATCGCGCTTAATAACGCCGAGACCCTGGCCGGCATCACCCTGACCCAGCTGATCAATCCCGGTACGCCGGTGCTGTACGGGTCGACCTCCAGCATCATGGATATGAAGGAAGGCACCTATATGGCCGGGCCGATCGAGTCGGCGATGATCAATGCCGGCATCGCCCAGATGACGCAGTTTTACGGGCTGCCGATGTACGGCACGGCCGGGATGTCGGACTCGAAGACCAACGATTCGCAGGCCGGCTATGAAAGCGCGCTGACGGCGATGACGGTGGGGCTGTCGGGCAGCAATTTCATCCACGACGCGGTGGGCATTCTGGAGATGTGCCAGGTGTTCTCGTACGACAAGATGGTTATCGACAACGAAATCCTCGGCAATGTCCTGCGGCTGATGAAGGGCATCAGGGTGGACGAGGAATCGCTGGCCTTCGACGTTATCAAGACGGCCGGCCCCGGCGGGCATTTCCTGGCCGAGGAGCATACGGTGACCAATTTGCGCAAGGAGTTTTTCATCCCGAAGGTGTCTGACCGGCAGACACGGATCAGGTGGGAGGAAACGGGTTCGCTGACTGCTCCGGAGCGGGCGAGGAAGATTGTCGACAAGGTACTCTCGAAGCATGTACCCATGCCTGTCGCTCCCGAGGTGAAGGCCCGGATAAGGGCCAAGTACCCGGAGATAAAGGGCGAAGAACTGTACTGATCGACGGAGGAGGCAATGGCAATGGCCGGAGCAGATACAGACGTCGACAAAATATTGCGTTCCGCCTTGCAGGGACGGATACTAACGAGGGAAGAAGCGTTGGCACTGCTGCGGATCGCCAACAAATCGGACGATTTTTTCCGTTTGCTGGCGACCGCCAACCGGTTGACCAGGACGCAGTTCAATAATAAAGCCTACATTTTTGCGCAGATAGGCATAAACGCCGAGCCGTGTTCCCAAGGGTGCAAATTCTGTTCGATGAGCAAAAACCATTATGTGATGGACGGCACCTGGAGGAAGGACGCCGCGGACATTCTCGCCGAGGTTGCCGCGGTGACGGGCCAGGGAATAGATGACCTGTTCCTGATGACGACGGCCGATTATTCTGTTGCTGATTTTATTGAAACGGGAAAGAAAGTTAAGATACGCCTTCCGAAGGATATGAGGTTAGTTGCCAATATCGGCGATTTCGATTACAATACTGCCATAGCCCTGAAAGAAGCCGGGTTTACGGGCGCGTATCACATCAACCGGCTGAGGGAGGGCATCGATACGGGCATAAAGCCGGCGGCGAGGATTGCCACTATCGAGGCGATCGTCAAAGCCGGACTGGAGTTGTATTATTGCGTCGAACCTATCGGACCGGAGCACAGCTACGATGAACTTGTCGAGGAGATGCTCAGGGCGAGGGATTACGATCTGAAGGTTATGGCGGTTATGCGGCGGATACCGGTGCCGGGAACACTGCTGTGCGACAAGGGGCAGATAACAGCGCTGGAACTGGCTAAGATCGCCGCCGTGACCAGGCTAGTGTCCCGGCCTTCACGCGCCATGAACGCCCATGAGGTCACGCCCGTGACACTGGTCAGCGGCGTAAATCAACTGTATGCGGAAATCGGGGCGAATCCCCGCGATAGTAAGTCCGATACCGAGAATCATCGCGGCTTTTCCGTGGCGAGGATAAAGGATCTGTTTGCCGATGCCGAATACAGTTTGTCATAAGCATTAGGGAAAGGTTGCTCTGGAAGGCGGTTTCGGGGTGTACTGTCGGTACGCCCCGGTACGCTTGTCCGGGGCGTATTTTTTTGGCAGGATTTTCAACAGTGGGTCCGTAATTTAGAATAAGAATATCGGTACTATACTCTGTCCCCGAGGAGGCGTACGGATGACCCTCTTAGCGCAGGTGAAACATGTCGTCCAACAGTTCGCGGAAGCCGTCAGCGCGGCGTTGAAGGTGGACGTGGAGGTCTATGACCGCCAGGAAAGGATCGCAGGCACCGGCAAAGCCCGGGAGCTGATCGGCAGGCCGATCCTGGAAAACGGGATTATCAGCCGTTTTGTGTACCAGGGCGCCGGGCAGAAGAAGATTATCATCGATAATCCCGGCAAGGACGAGAAGTGCCGGCCGTGTTCGTATTTCGGCTTATGCCATTATAGGCGGGCGGTTTACGCCACGATCGAGTATGAGGACGGCGTAATCGGCGTGATCGGTATCGTCGCCGAGAACGACGACCAGGTGAAATTGATCGAATACAACAATTACGCCATGCTGGAGTTCGTGGACAAAATCGCCAACCTGATCAGTTCGAAGGTGAAAGAGCATCAGATGCTGAGACAGGTGAAGACGTACGCCGAGCTGATGGGCACGGTCATGGACAATATCGACAAAGGGGTGGCGGTTTTGAACAAACGGTTCGAAATCGTCGATATCAACAAGTATCTGCTGGAGAAGCTCGCCGTGAGCAAGAACCGGGTGCAGGGCCGGCACATCCACGACTTTTTCCCGGCGCTGGTCCTCAACAAGGCAAAGGCGGCGGGAATCACCCCCGGGTGCCAGGAGATCGTCTACACCGTCAGCAATAAACAGATATATCTTCTGTGCACGCTGAAGGTGATTGTGGTGAATGAGGAGCTGGAAGGAAGCCTCTGCTTGGTGGAGGATTACAAGGACACCACCCAACTGGCGTACGCGATCGCCTCCAAGCACAACGACATCGGCCTGGACGATATCGTCGGCGATAATCCGCAGTTCGTCCAGTTCAAAGATCGGGTAAGGAATGTGGCGATCAACGATTCCACCGTCCTGCTGACGGGCGAGACCGGGACAGGTAAGGAACTGTTCGCGCGGGCCCTCCACTCGGCCAGCCGCCGCAAGCCTCAGCCGTTCGTAGCCATAAATTGCGGCGCCATTCCGGAGTCGCTGCTGGAAAGCGAGCTGTTCGGCTACGAGAAGGGCGCGTTCACTGGCGCGAGTCAGATGGGCAAGCACGGCAAGTTTTTCATGGCCAACAAGGGGACGCTCTTCCTTGATGAGATCGAGACGCTGCCGCTGTATCTCCAGCCGAAGCTGCTACGGGCGATCGAGCGGAAGGAGATCGAGAGGATCGGCGGCGTCCGCGGCATCCCGATCGATGTCCGCATCATCGGGGCCACCAACGTCCGTCTTGACGAGCTGGTGAAAAAGGGCGAGTTCCGCGAGGACCTCTTCCATCGCCTGAATGTGGTGACGCTGTTCATTCCGCCGCTCAGGGAGCGGGGGCGTGATGTGCTCGTGCTCGCCGAGTATTTCGTGAACAAGTTCGCCGAACGGTTCAATAAGAAGATTCTCGGCTTGTCGGCGGAAGTGGAGAACATCTTCCTGAATTACGGATGGGGCGGCAACGTCCGCGAGTTGCAGAACGCCATCGAGTACGCCATTAATATGGAGAAGGGCGATTATATCACCGTCGACAACCTGCCGTTCCAGTTCAAGGAAGTCAAGGTCACCAAACGGATTCCTACCCTGGAAGAGGTGGAAATGGATTATATCAAAAAGGCACTGGATTTTTACGGTTGGTCCGAGGAGGGGCGGATAACGGCCGCCAGGCAACTGGGCATCAGCCGGGCGACGATTTACCGGAAGATCAAAAAGTACGAACTGGCCTAAGGAAACGGCCTGCTGAGTGGGGGCGATTATCGGGTGGCTGAAGGTAGAATGATGGATTGCACGGCATGCGGACAAGTTGATTTGGACAAGCTGTACGACGCCATGCAGGGCGTTAGCGAAGGGGAGTTCTGTTATTTGACGGCGGACGAGCTTGGCGACAAAAGGCTGGCGGCCGTCTGGAACCGAATGCTGGACAGCATCCAGGCCGATCGGCGGCACTCGCTGCTGGAGGTAAACGGCTTGCTTGGGGCTGTGACATCCATGTATCACGCCAAGGACGTTATCGACGCTGTCGGCGATATGAAAACGACGCTTCATTACTTTGCTGCAGGCGACGAGGCGTCGCGCAGCGGAGGCGCGACCGGCGGAGGACGGCGGGACGCGGCCCGCTCCGACGAGGAATTGCGGATCTCCCAGCAACAGGGATTGCTGGAACTAAGCCAGCAGCTTAACGAAATCAGGCTGTCGCTGGTCCAGGGCGGGCTGCGGCTGACCGATAAGGAAACGCTGGAAATATGCCTGGTCGATCATCTCATGTGGCGCTGGCGGGTATATAACATGATCCTGGGCTATGAACGGATCGATCTCAACGGGGTCGGCACTCATCGCGACTGCCGGCTGGGCAACTGGTATTATGGAGTGGACGGACAGAAGTTCAAGGGAGAGGAATTGTTCGCCAGCATCGAGGAACCCCATGACAGGCTGCATGGCCTCGCCGGGAGGGCAATCGCCGCCTCCCGGAATGCGGATGACCAAGAAGTGAGGAAAAGCCTGCTGGCTATGGAGGAGTGTTCGGAACTGATCGTCGGCAAGCTGAAGGAGCTTATCCGCCGGTGTAAAGGGTAGGTCGGCCGGGAACGGCTAAATGTCGGATAATTTAAATGGGCGGTGGGGACGATCGCAGAAGACGACGGTTGTACGGATTCTTTAAGACATATCATAATGCGATATGGCATCGCGTTTTGATATGTCTTAAAGTTTGTTTACTGGAAGCTTTTTCTTGGCTCGGTATCACTGTGAGATGTGCACGGCGCCGTGAATGGCGGGGCCCGCAACGGGAGGAAGTCGGGAATCCGGGGAATTCAGGGGTTTCGTCGCCTTCGGGCCATGGCGGGGAGCCGTTGGCACGGTTCTTGCTCTAAAATGATGCCAGTGTCCCAAGGAGCTATTCTCAAGTCAAGATTACGGGGGGGGTAATACTGTGAGCGCATTATTGGAGCAAATCGCCGGAAATCTGGTCGAAGGGCAGTCGAAGAAGGTCAGGGAGCTAGTGCAACAGGCGCTAGACGAGGGCGTGGCCGCCAAGGAGATTCTCAACAACGGCCTGTTGGCAGGGATGAACGAGGTGGGCGCGCTGTTCAAGGACGGCGAGCTGTTCGTTCCCGAGGTGCTGGTGGCCGCGAAAGCGATGAACGCAGGCATGGAAGTGCTGGCGCCGCTGCTGGCGGAGGGGGATATCGAGAAGAAGGGCAAGGCGGTGTTTGCCACCGTCAAGGGCGACCTCCACGATATCGGCATTAAGCTGGTGGGGATGATGATGGAAGGGGCCGGCTACGAAATAGTCAATATCGGCGTGGATATTCCGCCGGAGCAGATCGTGGCGGCGGTAAGGGAGCATAAGCCGGACCTTGTGGGGATGGCGGCGATGCTGACGACGACGATGGTGGCGATGAAGGATACGGTCGAGGCGCTGAAGGAGGCCGGGCTTTACGATAAGGTCAAGGTCATGGTCGGCGGGTCGCCGGTGACGGACCGGTTCGCCAGGGAGATCGGGGCCTACTACGCGGCCGATGCTTCGGCGTCGGTCGAGGTGGCCAACAAGCTGATGGAGGCGTAGGAAGGAGTGGCAACAATGAAAGCAAACCGCAGGTATCCTTTTCCGGGCGGGCTTGTCGGCGGCGCTTACAAGCCTTTGAGCCAGGAGGGCATCGAGAAGATACATAAGGCGACGATGAAGGTGTACGAGCAGACCGGGATCCAGGTCAGCGACGACAACGCTCTCAAAGCGTTTCACAACGCCGGGGCGGAAGCCGACTTCAAGCGCAAGGTCGTCAGGGCGTCGGAAAGCTGGATCATGGACAAGATCAAGACAGCGCCCGCCACGATTACGCTGTACGGCCGGGAAGACCGGCACAACCTGGAGCTGGACGGTTACAAGGTTTATATCGGCACGGGCGGGACGGCTCCCAACGCGCTGGACATCGACAGCGGCGAGCGGCGGCCTTCGACTCTCAAGGATGTGCAGATGGCTGCCAGACTGGTCGACGCCCTCGATAATATCCATTATTTCGTTATTTCCTGTTTTCCTAACGAGCTTCCCAAGAAGGACATCGATGTCAACCGTTTCTACGCGGCGATCCGCAACACCACCAAGCATGTCATGGGTGGCGTGTATACGAGCGAAGGGGTTAAAAACGTCGCCAAGTACGCGGCCATGATCGCCGGCAGCCGCGAGGCCCTGCTGAAAAAGCCGTTCGTGTCCTATATCACCTGCGTTATGAGTCCGCTGGTCATGGACAAGGATTATACCGAGCTGATGCTCACCGCCATCGAGACCGGGCTGCCGTTGGCCACGCCGACCGCGCCTATGGCCGGTTCGACGTCGCCAGCGACGCTGGCCGGCACGCTGGTCCAGATGAACGCCGAGGCGCTGAGCGGCGTGCTGCTCACGCAGATTATGGACCCCGGCCACCCGGTGCTATATAGCTGCGTGCCTACTACCACCGACCTACGCTCGGGAGCGTTCTGCTTCGGTTCGATCGAAATGGGCATTATGAATGCCGCCTGTGCCCAGTTGTCGCGGTTCTATAACCTGCCCAACTACACGACCGCCGGAGTGAACGAGGCGAAGATTCCCGATATCCAGTCCGGCTACGAGGGCATGGCTTCCACCCTGATGTGCGCTCTGGCCGGCTCGAATTATATCCACGACGCCGCCGGCCTGATCGAGTCGGGGATGGCGATCTCGTACGAGCAGTATGTGATCGACGACGACATCCTCGGCATGTGCATGCGGGCGGTGAAGGGGATCGAGGTCAGCGACGATACGCTGGCTGTCGACGTTATCCATGAGGTGGGCCCGGCCGGCAACTACCTGTCCCACGACCATACGCTGGCCAATATGAAGAAGGAGTTTTTCTACAATAAGGTGTCCGACCGCAACACGCGGGTGCGGTGGGAACTCGACGGCGCTCTCGACGCCAGGGAGAAGGCCCGCCGGATGGCCAAGGAGATCCTGGCGACCCACAAGCCGCAGTTTATCGATAAAGCGGTGGAAAAACAAATTCTCGCCACCATTCCGGGGATCGTGCAGGAATGGATCGACTAGCAGCCGCTGAATAGTTAAGGGGGCATTGGCATGAACGGAAAAGAGAGAGTTTTGAGAACGCTCAGCTTCGAACCGGTGGACCGCACTCCCTGGGTGCCGTACGCCGGGGTGCAGACCGCCAATTTGATCGGCGTGGATGCCGAGACTTATTTGAAGGACGCCGATAATATCGTCCGCGGCATTCTCAAAGCTTACGAGCTTTACCAGCCGGACGGGCTGCCGGTGGCGTTCGATATCCAGATGGAGGCGGAGGCCCTCGGCTGCAAGGTGACGTGGGCGAAGAACAACCCGCCGGCGGTGGCCACACACATCCTTGAAGAGAAGGACCTGTCCGAGCTGAAGCTGCCGACCGAGAAAGACGGCCGCTATCCGATCGTGCTGGAGGCGGCCAGGAAACTGGTGGCCGCGATCGGCGACAAGGTGGCGCTGTATGCCCTGATTTGCGGGCCTTTCACGCTGGCCCTCCATTTGCGTGGCACCGAATTCCTCACCGACATGATCGAGGAGCCGGAAAAGGCGGCCGATATCATCGCCTTCGGTACCAAGGTCGCCAAGGATCTGGCGGGGATGTACGCCAAGACGGGCGTGGACGTGGTGGCGGTGGTCGATCCGATGACCTCGCAGATATCGCCGCGGCATTTCAAGAAGTTCGTCCTACCGTACACCGTCGAGCTGAACAGGTGCGTGAAATCGCTGGGGTTGAAAGTAACCAGTTTCTGCTGCGGCGACGCGACGAAGAACATCGAGCTGATGTGCCAGACCGAGACCGACGGGATCGCCTTTGACGAAAATGTCGACCTCGCTTACGCCAAAGAGATCGCGGCAAGGTATAAAGTGTCTTACGGCGGCAACCTTCCCCTGACGACGGTGATGCTGTTCGGCTCGCCCCTGGAGAACGTCGAAGAGGCTAAGAAGGAGCTCGAAGTCGGCCAGGGGGTGGGCTACATTCTCTCGCCCGGGTGCGACATGCCGTTCGAGACGCCGGTGAACAACATCGTGGCGATTTCCAACTATGTCAACGGCAACTTCGCTTCCCTGGATCAGCTGGAATCCGACCGGCAGGTCAACGACGAGGAAGAGGTCGAGTTCACAGATGTCGTCGTTAAGCCCGGCGAAGTGTTCATCGAGATCGTCACCCTCGACTCGGAAGGTTGCCCGCCGTGTCAGTATATGTGCGAGGCGGTCAAGAAAGTGCTGCCGAGGTACGCCGGCAAGCTCACCTGGCGTGAGTCGCTTGTTAAGACGCGGGCCGGTATCAAGAGGATGGCCCAGCTCGGCGTTAAAAACCTGCCGGCAATGCTGATCAATAATGAAGTTGTTTTTGACAACATCGTTCCAACGGAAAAAGCGTTAGTGGCGGAGATAGAAAAAAGGCTTTAGCGGCGACGAGGAGTGTATAGACAGGCAAGCATATCAAGTTGAGATATTAATATCTCAACTTGATATGCTTGCGATCCTAATAGATATTAAAATAGGGATGCGTTTATAAAGGCCGAATGTCTTTTTGAGATGCACTGGCTGTGTTTATTCTGGGCAAAGGTATGGCCAAACGGGCGTTGCGGGCTTTGGCACAGTAATTGCATCGAAAGTGGCGTAATGGAAAGGAGGCGAGGTTAATGGCTGCGATTAATTTGGACAAAAAAAAGTTAGAATGACAACCGGTAAAGTCATCATTCCTTAAACAAAAACATTACAACCCACAACAATTATAAAGAAATTTCTCGTCGGGAGCAACTGCGGAGGAAAGAATAAAGAGGTGAGATCATGAATTTCGGTCCATACGATATGTTGATGGACTTTGCCCTTATGTCGGTATTGTTGTTTATCGCTCAAATAATGCGGGCCAAGATCAAGATTATCCAGAACCTGTACATACCTTCGTCGATTCTGGCCGGTTTCATGGGGATCCTATTCAGCAATCAGTTTTTGGGCTGGGTCCCCTTCAGTGCCCAGATGAGCAGTTACGCCTATCTTCTCGTCGTTGTGCTGTTCGCGACGCTGTTCATCGGCAATAGCGAGAGACATTCTTTGCGCAAGGTGATAAACGAAGTCGGTGATACGTTTACTCTTAATATGGCCGCCGAATTCGGCCAGTTCGGCTTGGCTATTCTGGTTGGTACTCTTATAATCATTTCGTTTTATCCGGAGGTGTCCCAAGCATTTTCCATTTTGCTGCCCGCAGGTTTTGTAGGCGGGCACGGTTATGCTGCGGCTATCGGCGGCACTCTCAAGGATGTGGCCAAATGGGACGAGGCGTTGCCCATCGGTCAGACTTTTGCCACAATCGGTCTGCTGGCCGGCATATTTGGCGGTTTGATTATGATCAACATTGCCACTAGGATGAAGGCCACCCGGTTCATTACTTCGATCAACGAACTCCCCAAGAGCATGCAGACCGGGTTGGTGCCCAAAGAAGAGCAGACGTCGATGGGTAATCAGACCATTAACCCGATGGCTATGGACCCGCTGGCCTGGCATATTCTGCTGGTTCTGATCGCGACGGCCGGTGGTTACTACGGAACTGTCTATGCGAAGAAGTTTTTCGATATCGGGTTGCCGATGATGAGTGTTTCGATGTTGGCAGGCGTTTTGCTGCAGTTCATCCTGAACGGCCTCAATATGGGTCAGTATGTCGACAAAAAGGTCATTACCAGGATCGGCAGCTCGGTGACCGACTATCTAGTAGCTTTCGGCGTCGCCTCGATAAAGATATCGATTGTGATGAAATACGCCAGCCTGATTCTTATTATGTGCCTGCTTGGCCTGGCTTTCTGCCTCTTTAACACTTACATCATCGGCAGAAAGTTGTTTCATAATTTCTGGTTTGAACGGTCGATATTCATGTTTGGCTGGACCACCGGCGTTGTGGCCACCGGCGTCACGCTGCTGCGAATCGTCGACCCGGAGTTTCGCAGCAAGACTCTGGAAGACTACGGTATGGCGTATGTCTTTATCTCGGTGATCGAATTGTTTATCGTATCGTTGACCCCGCTTTATGTCGCCGTCAGCGTCAACAGCGCCCTGATTACCGGAGCGGTATTACTCGCCATCGCCATCGCTTTATGGGCGATAACGGCCGTCAGGTATGGGATCTTCAAAGGCAAGGTGAGCGATTTGCGGGAAGGCGAAACGGAAGCCATTGCCCTAAGCAGTACCAGCAAAGGGAGCTCGATATCGGTTTAGGGATCCGCTCTGCCGGGTAGCATGCCGCAAATACTGAGGTTTAGAGGGAGCGCGCCAGTGAGCGAAGTTGTCGTGTTACGGACAAATGGATCACTAAATTTGCTTGCAGATAGCAGCAAGACGGTCCTGGAATTGTTGAATCAGTCGGGGACGGCGATTTACGCTCCTTGCGGCGGGCAAGGGGTTTGCGGGAAGTGCAAGGTCCGGGTGTCGGGAGATGTGAGTCGTCCCGCCCCGGAGGAGGAGCAGGTTTTGACGGCGGAAGAACTGGCCGGGGGCGTCAGGTTGGCATGTAAAACCCATGCCCTCGGCAAGGCCGAGATTGTCCTTGGCGACGGCTATGTGAACGAGTCCAAAGGGAGGCTGACGGATGACCGGCGATACAAGCCGAACCCGATGGTCGCGCAGCAAGAGGTCCGGCTCGCCGAACCGGCAATGGCGCTGGGGGAGAGCGCGCTCGACGTTATCAGGAAGGGGCTGGGGAAGGTCGAGGTCGGCCTGCCGGTTTTGCAGGATATTTGCCGGCGGATAGACTATGGCCGCAGCGGCGTCTTCACCCTGTACGGCGACGAGGTGCTCGACCTGGAATACTACCGGGCGGCCGGCACAGCTTACGGGGTGGCGGTGGACGTCGGCACCACCACGGTGGCTTGTTATCTTCTCGATCTGGCGCAGGGGGTGCAGCTTGCCGTTGCTTCGCGGCAGAATCCCCAGTTCGGCATCGGGGCCGACGTAATTTCGCGGATAAATTACACCCTCGAACACGAGAGCGGCCTGGAGGAATTGCGGCAGCGCATCGTCGCCGGGGTCGACGGGCTGATCGGCGAAGTGACGGCGAAAGCGACCGTGGACAGCCGCCGCATCTACCAATGCGTGCTGGTGGGCAACACCACCATGGCCCATATTTTCTGGGGACTGAGCTGCACGAGCCTGGCAAGGCTGCCGTTCAACGCCGTCACGAGCGATTTGCTGGTCGACCGGGCGGACAGCGTGGGTTTGACGAATATGAACGCCAACGGCAAGGTGGTCTTCTTGCCGGGGATTGCCGGCTTCATCGGCGCCGACACCGTCGGGGCGATGATCGCGGCTCGGTTGGAGAGCGCCCGAGACTGCCTGCTGCTTATTGACCTTGGAACCAACGGCGAGATTGTCCTCGCCACCCCGGACGGACGCCGCTATGCTTGTTCGACCGCGGCCGGCCCGGCTTTCGAGGGGGCGCGGATCACGCACGGCATGCAGGCGTTCGCCGGCGCGATCGATACGGTCCGCATCGGCGATGACCTGCAGTATACGACGATCGATGGTCAGGCGGCTCGGGGCATCTGCGGCTCGGGCCTCATCGATCTTGTGAGCGAACTTGTCCGCACGGGGCTGGTCGCCGCCGATGGGAGAATCGCCGCTCCGGAGGCGGTCGGCAACGAGAAGCTGGCCGGGCGCATCGTCCGCAACGGACGCCACCGGGAAATCGTCGTGGCCCGGGAAGGCGAGACGGCCGACGGGGAGGCCATTACTCTGACTCAGAAGGACATCCGGGAGCTGCAGGTGGCTAAGGCCGCTATCAGGGCGGGGATCAACATTCTGTTGAAGCAGGCCGGGATAGCGTTCAGCAGGATAGACCATATCCTACTGGCCGGGGCATTCGGCAATTTCATCAACAAAGATAGCGCGCTCCGGATCGGGATTATTCCCGATCTGGAAGCGGCGAAAATCATTTCCCTCGGCAACGCCGCGGGCGAGGGAGCCAAGATGGCCCTGGCCGACAGGGACATACTCTACGGGGTAGCCGGGAGACTGGCGGCCGGGACGGTGAATGTGGATATCGCCAGTCATCCCGATTTCCAAGAGGAGTTCGTGCAGGGGATGTATCTGGGGTGACGGCGGGGAAGGCGGTCCGCGGGAACGACAAGGAGAAAGGGAGAAGGCGCGATGAGCGACAAGCCGATCAAACTATACCTGCTTACGGGCTTTTTAGGAGCCGGCAAAACAACTTTTCTCAAGAGGCTTATCGACCATCTCGGCGATAAAAAGCTCGGCATCATCATGAACGAATTCGGCAAGATCAGTGTAGACGGGGTGCAGATCAAGCGGCACGGCATCGACATCACCGAGATCAACAACGGGTCGATCTTCTGCAGCTGCCTGAAGGGGTCGTTCATCGAGGCGCTGGTCGCGTATTCGGAGCTGCCGATTGATTATCTGCTCGTCGAGAGTTCCGGGATGGCCGACCCGTCTACCATCGGCCACATCCTGACCAATTTTGTCGGCAAGGTCCGGGGCAAGAGTTTCGATTTCCGCGGGACGGTCTGCATCGTCGACGGCAAGCACTTTCTGGGCCAGGTTGATCTTTTGCCGGCGCTCGAAAAGCAGGTGGCTGCCAGTAATCTGGTGATCATCAACAAGACCGACCTGATAAGCGCCGAGGAACTGCGGGAAGTGGAGGCGGAGGTGCGCAGGATCAACGCCGGCGTGGAGATTGTGCGGACCGCTTTTTGCGAGGTCGGTCTCGATTTCCTCGGCCGGGAGCTGGCTGCTGTCAGGGTGGAAGCGGGCGAAGGGCAGCAGTGCCTGAACACTCCGCAGAACCGGCCGGTGGCGAGTACGCTGTCGGCGAAGGGCGAGTTCGAACGAAGCAGGTTTGTCGAGTTTCTGGAGGCGCTGGCTCCCTTGGCTTTCCGCATGAAGGGTTTCTTCCGGCTCAAGGAGGGTTGGCACCAGGTCGACGTGGTGGGCGGCCGGATCGATATAAAACCGGCCGAAGACCGGCAGGAGGTCTCGCAGTTGGTCATCATTTCCGACAAGGGGCTGGAGGCCGTCAAGGCAACGTTTGAAAACTGGGACAAGCGGTTTGCCGAGAAGATGGTTTTGAGCTGAGAACGGTGAGGTGATTATTACGGACGCGGTGATTCTCGACAGGATTCCTTTTGTTGTCGACGACGAAGCGCTGCTCAAGCGGCTGAGGCTGACCAGGGACAGCGAGTACGTCGACCGGGTGCTGGCGCTGGCCAGGCAGGCGGAAGCGGTCGCCCGCCCGAAGGCATTGTTCAGGCCGGCCTATATCGAAATCAAGGGCGAGGATTATATCGTCGCCGAGGGGATAAAACTCACGAGCAAGCTGTGGATTGCAAATACCGGTGCCACGCAGCGGATTTTCCCCTACCTGGTGACCTGCGGGCAGGAAATCGCCCATTGGGCGGGCGGCTTCAACGATGTGTTCGATGACTATACCGCAGACGTGCTTCAGGATATGGCCCGCAAAGCGGCGCTGACGGCGGTCATCGCCAGGATCGACGGCGAATTCCGTCTTGAGAACGCCTCGTCGATGAACCCCGGGTCGCTCAAGGAGTGGCCGATTCAGGAGCAGACGCCGCTGTTCGCCTTGTTCGGCGGCCAACATCGCCTGATCGGCGTGGAGCTGACCGACAGCCTGCTGATGCGGCCGGTGAAGTCGGTGTCGGGGGTGCGGTTTGCCGCTACCCACACTTTTGTAAACTGCCGGCTGTGCCCCCGTCAAAACTGCCCCAGCCGCCTGGCGCCGCGAGGAGAAACGGCGGGTGAGGCGGAGCGGCAGGACGACGGGCTGGCGATGTAGCTCCGGGGAGGGACAAGAAAAAAGTGGCATATATACTCGGTATCGACACCGGCGGAACGTACACCGACGGTGTTATTTACGATGCGGAACGGCAACGGATTGTCGCCAGGGCGAAGGCGCTGACCACTTACGACAATCTGGCGACCGGCATCGGCAACTGTATCGCGGAGCTGGCCTTCGACAAGTTGGCGGAAGTCCGCGGCGTCTGTCTGTCGACGACGCTGGCGACAAACGCCATTGTCGAGGGCCGGGGCTGTGCGGTGGGCCTGCTGCTGATCGGGCACGAGAAGGTGGCGGAGCTGCCCACCGCCCTGGTTGAAGTCGTCGTCGGCGGCCACGACGTCAAGGGGCTGCCGCAGGCCGATCTGGATCCGGCGGAGGTCCGGGCGGCGGTGGAAAGGCTGCGAGGCCGGGTGGAAGGGCTGGCCGTTTCCGGCTATTTCAGCGTGCGCAATCCCGACCACGAACTCAAGGTGCGGGAGATCGTGACCGAAATGCTGGGCGTGCCGGTGGTCTGCGCCCACCAGCTCACCACCTCCCTGGGCTTCCGGGAGCGGACGGTGACGGCGGTGCTGAACGCCAGGCTCATCCCGATCATAACAGGCCTGATCGGCGCGGTCAAAGCGGTTATGGCCGGCGTGGGAATCAACGCGCCGCTGATGATCGTAAAGGGCGACGGCACGCTGATGAGCGAGGCCAAGGCCAAGGAGAAGCCGATCGACACTATCCTGTCGGGGCCGGCGGCGAGCATAATCGGCAGCACCGTGCTGGCCGGCAGGGCGGAGGCGGTGGTGGCGGATATGGGCGGAACGACGACGGACATCGCCATCATCCAGGGCGGCGTTCCCCGGCTCAATCCCGAGGGGGCGGTGGTCGGCTCGTGGCTGACCCGCGTCGAAGCTGCCCAGGTTTATACGTACGGACTCGGCGGCGACAGCTACCTGCAGGTGAACAGCAGGGGCGAGATCGTGCTGGGACCGCAGAAGGTCTGGCCGTTGGCGGTCGCCGCGCGGCAATATCCCCATCTGCCGACGGAGATCCGCAACCAGGCGGAAAAGAAGCGGACCAGGGTCAATTTTCAGCCGACGGACTGTTATCTGCTTATCAAAAGTGATTACCGGGGCAGTCTCAGCGAGCTCGAAAAGGGCGCTCTCAGCCTGCTGGCGGCCGGACCACATTCGCTGCTCTACCTGTCGGAACGCCTCCAGGACAGGGGGCTTATTAACCTGCAGCGGCTGGTCGACGCGCGGGTGGTGGCCAAGATATCGCTGACGCCGACCGACATCCTCCACGCCAAGGGGGTGTACACCGACTGGGACGTAGCGGCGGCCCGGCTGGGCGTAAAGGTGATGGCCGACGAACTCGGCGTATCGGCGGAAGAGTTTGCGGCCCTGGCGATGAATGCCGTGGTCGAGCGGCTGAGCGTGATTATCATCCAGAGTCTGCTCGCTTATGAAGATTGTCCGCCCGCTGTCATGGCCCATGCGGGCGAAGGGTATCTCCGCGAAAAATTGCTCCACCCCGAAAAGGACGGCATTCTCAGCATCAGCCCCCGGCTTAAGCTGCCGCTTGTCGCTATGGGGGCGCCTGTCGGCGCGTTTTTCCCGGCGGTCGCCGCGAAGCTCCAGGCGGAGCTGCTCGTGCCGTCCGACGCCGCAGTGGCCAACGCCGTGGGGGCCGCGTCCGGCAAGGTTGTGGAGAGGGTGAAGATCCTGTTCAAGCCGATGCCGGAAGGCGGCGTCATCATGCACGCGCCGTGGGAAAGAAAGGTGTTCGGCGGGCTGGAGGAGGCGAAAAGCTACGCTGTTGCCCGCGGCAGGGAATGGGTGGCCGGCGAGACAAGGCGGATGGGGGTCAGCGAGTGCCAAGTCGCCGTCGATTGCGACGACAAGTATGTCGGCGCCGACGGCCAGCCCGGCGAGCGGGTGTTTTTGGAGAGCCGCATGGAGATTGTCGGTCTGGGCTATTCCGCGTGGTAGTGTCGCTGGCCGGGGCTGTCATTTTCCAATTATTGTAGAATTTATGAAAGAGAGGTGATATAGTGCCGGAAGAAAACGAAATATGTGAAACACTGCAACATTATTTGGCAGTAGCTCCTGAGTTTAAACGGTTAACAATTGAAGATATAGGGGTATCAGTGGTCAATTCTGAAAAGTATATTTTCTACGATCCCCCCGTTACGATCAAGTTTCCCAAAGATTCATATCTGGGCGATCCAATTGCCCCCGGGTCGGTTATCTCTGAAGCAATGAGAACAGGAGAGCGGGTAGTAAAGGAAGTAGGAAGTCAGGCTTTTGGAGTTGCGTACATAGCTATGGCAGTTCCGATATTTGAGAATGGTCAATTAGTCGGCGGTATTTCTATTTACCAATCGGTCGAAAAAAAACAAAAGCTTTTGGCAATCGCCAATTCTCTGGAACAGATTATTAAGTCTTTGGATATCACTATTCAACAAATAGCTGCCGAAGCTGAGGAACTCGCCGCCACAGGTCAGGAACTGGGAAGTATTTCCCGGGGAACGGAAACTCAGGTCAGGGAAACAGATGATATTACAGGGGTTATCCGTAAAATAGCCGACCAAACCAACTTGATTGGCCTTAACGCGGCCATCGAGGCTGCACGGGTGGGGGAACACGGCCGTGGATTTGCCGTTGTTGCCGAAGAGGTGCGTAAACTAGCCAACAGTAGTTCAGTATCCACCCAAAATATTAGTCAAACACTGGATAAAATAAAAAAGGCAGTGCTGCAAATTAATTTGGCGGTAAAGGAAGTAGCTACAGTGGCCAATCATCAGGCCCAGGTTCTCACCGAAATTACGCCGACAATAGATGAATTGACGCATTTGGCGGATACGATTGTGTCAATGGCAGAAGGTTTGACGCATGATAAATACAACGAATACCATAAAAGCTAAGCCGCCTGCCGGGTTTATACGGGGGCGCCAGGGTGTCCCAAAAAATAGCCGAAGGGGTGATGTCATGTTCAGGCGAAAGATGTTCGCGGTGTTCTCGGTGGTTCTTATCGCAGCTTTATTCGTCAGTGGCATAAGCTGCACCACGGTTATGGCCAAAGGCGGGGATGGTTTGCAGCCGTTTAAAGTAGCGGCCGTACAGTTCAATCCGGTGCTCAACGAGCGGGAAAGAAACGTGACCGCGCTGCTGCAGGCGGTCGAGGAAGCGTTACAAAACGGGGCTAAGTTGGTGGTCGCTCCCGAAATGTCCACGACGGGTTATTACTACAAAAACCGGGCAAGCATCAGCCCCTTCGTGGACACTATCCCCGGCGACACCACCGCGCGGTTTGCCCAGTTGACCAGGAAGTACGACGCGTACGTCGTTTTCGGCCAGGCCGAGGTCGACAGCCAGACGGGGCTCTATTACAATGCCGCCGCCCTCGTTGGGCCAGAGGGTTATATCGGCAAATACCGCAAGACCCATCAATGGGAGACGGAAGAGCACTGGGCTGCCTGGGGCGATCTGGGCGTTCCTGTGTATAACACCCGGCTGGGCCGGATCGCCATCAACATCTGCATGGACTCGGCCTATTTCGAAACCGCCCGCCTGGCGGCACTGGGGGGCGCCGACATCCTCGCCTTCCCGACGAATTCCTCGGCGCAGGCCGTCGCCGCGCTGCCGGCCCGGGCGGTTCAGAACGGATTGTTCATCGTCAGCGCCAACAGGACGAACACGGAAAACGGCTTCCATATGATCGGCGCGAGCGCGGTCTGGTCGCCGGCGGGCAAAAAGCTGGCCGAGGCCCCGCTGGTGGCCGATAAGAGCCAGGATATCGACAAGCCGACGATTATTTACGCGCAAATTGACCCCCGGGAGTACGAGAACGCCAACAAGCTGGCGCTGAAAAACCGGCGCCCGGCGCTCTATAAGGAGCTGATGCTGTTCATCGGCCCGTGGGACTATACCAAGAATACGGCTTCCCACGATGTGACGGCGGCGGCCCTCCAGTACCAGCCGGTTATCGGCGACAAAGAAGCCAACAAGGCGAAAGTGGCCAGGCTGGTAGCCGAAGCGGCGGAGAAAGCCCGCCAGGCGAAGCGGACGCTGAATCTCGTCGTGCTGCCGGAGCTGGCGCTGACGGGGCCGGTCGACGGCCTTGCGCCAGAGAGGATCGCGGCGTTGGCTGAGTTCGAGGATGGCGACACGTTCGCTTATATTTCGGATCTGGCCGCTGCCAATCAGGTCGCCATCGTGTACGGTTTTGTGGAGAAAAGCCGCGGCAAACTGTACAATGCCGCGATGTTGCTCGACAAGGACGGCAGCATGGTCGGCAAGTACCGCAAAACGCACCTGAGCACCGGCGACAGGAAATGGGCGGAGGCGGGCGGCGAGCTGCCCGTGTTCGCGACGGATGAGCTGGGCAAGGTGGGGATACTGGTAGGCGACGACGCCGCCTATCCGGAGACCGCCGGAGTCCTGAGCGTAAAGCGCGCCGACATTATCGCCATCCCCTCGGCTTGGCGCGGGCAGTTCGGCGGGCTGATGACGATCAACCCCAATATGTCCGCCAACAAGTATCCGGAAGGGTCGATGATCGCCTGGGATGCGGTCGCCATGGGGGCGCAGGCGTATACTATCGCTGCCAATTTCGTCGGCACGGACGTCAAGTTTTTGGGAAGGAGCGGCCTGTTCACGCTCGATCCGTTGTACGGACTAGATCAGCCGGTGGTTGCTTCCGGGATCGAGGAAGAGGCGTTGGTCGTAGTTTTTAAGACGCTGCAGAGCCAGTGGTGGTTCAATCAGGAAATGCTGGTGCTGTCCCGCCGAACGCCCTATTATGGGCCGCTGGTAAGGGAATAACGGAAAAGACACGGTTCGCGCGGCTGTTTTGTGAGAAGGTGTTGGAGCGCAGTTGCCGCGACTACGCTCTTTCCGCTCGTGACCCGGCCGCAGGTGAAAGGGGACTGATAGCATGACGTGGGCGGCTGCCGGCCTCGTACTGACGGCGGCGTTTTTAAATGCCAGCTGGAACTTGCTGATGAAGAGAGCCTGCGGGGGGACGGCCTTCGTATGGCTAGTGGGGCTTTTATCGACGGTATTTTATCTGCCGGTCGCCGCCTGGGTAGTGATCTTTCAACGGCCGGATATCGGCCCGGCGGAGGTTGGCTTATTGGCAGTCAGCTCAACTTTTCACGTCGCCTATTACCTGCTACTTGACCGCGGCTACCGGGTGGGCGACCTGTCGCTGATATATCCGCTTGTCCGCGGGATGGGACCGCTCTTATGCACTTTGTTTGCCATGATCGCGTTAGGGGAGAGGCCGTCCGCTGTCGCCCTGCTGGGGACGATCCTCGTCGCCGGCGGCATTGTCTTTATCGCCGGGAACACCCTGGCGTGGGTCAGGGGCGGCGCTTTGAAACCGCTGCTGTTCGCGCTGGCGTGCGGGGTCCTCGTCGGCACGTATACCGTCTGGGATAAAGCGGTGGTCAGCATTTACCTCGTTCCCCCCTTGCTGTTGGCCTGGTTCAGCGAATTCTGGCGTTCCGTCGTATTGTCTCCGTACGCTATCAGGAATTGGCTGCAGATAAAGGAACAATGGGCCAAAAACCGGAAAGAAATAATCGGTGTGGCCCTGCTCTGTCCGTTGGGTTACATACTGATTTTGACAGCCATGTCTTTCAGTCCGGTGAGCTATGTCGCCCCTCTACGCGAGTTCAGCATTCTTATCGGCGCGGTCATGGGGGCGCGACTGTTGTCTGAGGGTAATGCAAAAGTCCGCATTGCCGGTGCTGGGGCCATGGTCATCGGCCTCGCGGCCCTGACCGTGGGCTAAAATTGAAAAGATATCTCGGCGTCGCATAGGTGCTATATCTTATTTTCGGTGTTTTGTGAGATCGCATGCTTTGGTTGCTTATCCATGTTTCACTATCGGCGCTTACATGGCATTTAAGAAGCAAACGCATTTGGAGTTGAATAGTGTTACCTGCCAATAATCGGAGGCACCGAATGCCAGGAAGCAATGGAGGTAGCCGGTGACCGGTCGCCCGTATTCGAGTAAAGCCACACCGTATACTAAGATGGTTTTGTTTTGGTCTTGCAGGTGTTCGGATCACCTCCACCAACCAAATCCACCATTTTACAATAAATAATATCTGAAGCATAAGATTGCCGTTCTGGCAAACTTATGCTTCTTTTCATGCTTGGCGATATTAAACTGTCTGATGGCTGGTGGTACAGTTTGCGTAGGTAGACCACTTATCGGCCCTTTCGCCGCTCTTGGCGCCTGGGTTCGTACATCGCCAGCAGGTCGGGCTTTTCGGGCGACGCCAGTTCGTAACCGGGCGCCAGCTCGCGGCACTTTTCGACGGCGGCTTTCAGGTCGTAGAAGACTTCCCATTTGGCTTTTACCTGGTCGGAGCCGGTGAGGCGCAGGAGGTAGGCGGGGTGGTAGGTGGCGATGGCGGGGATGCCGTATTTTGTGTCGAACCAGCGGCCGCGGTCTTTGGTGATGCGGGCGTCGGGGCCCATGAGGTATTTTAGGGCGACGCTGCCGAGGGCGACGATGACTTTGGGCTTGACGAGGGCGAGTTCTTCATCGAGCCAGTTGAGGGCGCAGACGCGACCTTCTTCGACGGTGGGGGTGCGGTTGCCTTTGGGACGGCATTTTATGATGTTGGTGGTATGTCAGTTATCTGCCGCAAGTTTTAAACCCAGTAAATATCTAGGCTTGTGGGGGTTCCCCGTTTAGCGCGGCGGTATATACCCCCACTTTTTTCGATCTTGTCCCATATTTTCAGGCGGTGGTTCAAGCGAATTGGCGCCCAGATTCCGTAAAATTGTTCGTTATTTAATAGGAAAACTTATCCTGAATTCGGTTCCTACCCCCACAGTGCTTTCAACTTTAATCTTGCCGCCATGCTTATTGACTATCCATTGTCCGATGGACAACCCCAACCCGTAGCTTCCATCATTGCCAGATCTTGATTTGTCGGCACGGTAAAAACGGTGAAAAATTAAGGGCAAGTCGCTTTCAGCTATGCCGATACCAGTGTCTTTTACAATCAGTTCCACCGAATCTGCCTTCTTGGTGCAAGTTACCCTAACGCTTCCACCCGCCGGAGTAAATTTAACGGCATTGTCCAACAAAATCACCAGCAGCTGGAAAAGCCTTTCGTTATCCCCGGTCATGGCGATATCCTTTTCAATGTCAGTGCCGATGGTGATATTCTTGCTTGCTGCAAGAATCTGAAACTGTCGAGTGACATCGGCAACTATATCATCAAGCAAAACGGGTCGCAAATTTAGCTCTAACTCATCGGAATCCGCCCTGGCCAGCGTCAACAGGGATGAAACTAATCTCCCCATCCGCGTGGACTGATTGATGATTGCGGCAATTCTTTCGCTCTCTTTTTCGATGGTATTGCCGGGGTTATGAAGGGTCAACTCGGCATTAGACTTGATGACTGCCAGTGGCGTCCTTAATTCATGGGAAGCATCAGCTACGAATTGTCGTTGTCTTTCCCACGCAGTCTTGATGGTCCTTAGCAGCTTCCGGGTCATGTAGTAGCTGATCAAGGCAAACAGAACAGCGCCGGCTATGCCGCCCGCAATATTGATTTGTAGAAGGGTGCCGAGGATGTCCGCTTCAGATGAAATATCGGCCAACGCTACCAACTCTTTGGTGACATAACCATCCGTCCCTTCCCACAGAATAGGGTATTCATTGGGGGGGAAGGACTGCCGAAAAATCCGATAGTAATTGTCAAGAACCCTTACCGTTCGTCCGCCGGGCGACCAAGGTTCGGCAAGTAGAATTTCAATGGTTTCAGGGGGAATCTTGCCGGTGGGGTGAGGATCAAAATACCGGTCATTTTCATCACGAATATATACCGTCGGCAGAAGACCCATGGGCATTCGCATGGAATGTGACTGCTGCGACTCATGTGCGCGATAAAAGCCTTTGATTTCGAATTGCATGTTATCATCGATTTTATTGTATACACGGTATGCAAAATACGAGTGGAAAATAACGCTATAGATGATAAACAAACAAAAAATAGCCGTGGCATTTAGGGTCGACAGTTTGATCTGGATATTTTGAAACAGAGAAGGTCTAGTTAGTCGCATTCGCATTGTTCCGCCTTTGGCAGGTATTTGACAGCGGCGGTTATTCTCCACCGCTAGGGCTTACGAGCATATAGCCGACGTTGCGAATGTTCCGGATGACGAAATCGTTCCTTGCCGCAACGAGCTTCTTGCGCAAATGGTGGATGTAAACATCCACAATACCGTAACTGCTTTCCGAGTCAAAACCCCAAAGACGGTCGAAAATTTGTTCACGGGTCAGGATACGCTCACGATTTACTATAAAGTATTCGAGCAATTCGAATTCCTTTGTTGTCAGGCATAAGGCCTGGGATTTGTAGAAGCCTTCTTTCTGGTCCAGATTCAAAACCAATTCCCGATAGGCGATGGAGGAATAGTTGGGACCGTAGCCTTGCCGTCTCAGCAAAGCCCAAGCTCTTGCCGTCAATTCTGCCAGGGAAAAGGGTTTTACGAGGTAGTCGTCCGCTCCTGTGTTCAGGCCGTGGACGCGATTTTCCACACTGTCCTTGGCGGTAACAAGCAATATGGGGATTTGATTGCCCTGACTGCGCAGGCGTCTGATTACTTCCAGTCCATCCACTTCGGGCAGCAGAATATCCAATACCAGCAAGTCGTAAATCCCTTGCTGGATGGCGAATAGGCAATGATCCCCCTGCGCGGTTTCATCAACGGCGTAGCCCTCCTTCCGCAGGGCATCGACAATTGATTTCCGGAGCATATCATCATCTTCGGTAACAAGCACCCTCATAGATAAGTTCCTTTCACGAATATTGCCAGGGAGGAGTGGCACAGCCCGTTCGTCGCCATTGGAAATTATCGAATATTAGCACTAATTGTATTATATCATGGCCATTTTTGCTTTGGTTTGAAAAAACGTTACCATATTGAACCCGGTTTTAAGAATTTTTTAAGAATACAAATCAATAATTAGGCTGTAATCAGTATCGAGAGAATGCGGAAATAATAGTTAGATGGAGGCAGAACAAGCCATGCATGATGGCATTCTGATGACGAGGCGCGGATTTTTGCGAACAGCGGGAATAGCGGTCGCATTGGGCTCCGCAGGAAGCGCCTTAAACTTCTTTGAGCAGCATAAGCGGTTTTTGCGCCCTCCAGGCGCGTTGCCCGAACAAGATCTTCTCGCCCGTTGCTTAAGGTGCCAGAAATGCCTTGCCGTATGTCCCACAGGCGTAATTCTTCCTCTTTCCTTGTCTGAAAGCATCCGCGGGCTGGGTACTCCCGCTCTGAATTATAAAAACGGGTTTTGCAATCTCTGTCTTAAGTGTATCGAGGTTTGTCCCACCGGAGCCCTTAAACCTTTGGAGCCGGAACAGGTCTGCATCGGTACGGCCCGGATCAATCCGGCCAGCTGCGTGGCCTGGAATTGGATGGGCTGCACTGTATGTGTCGCCGAATGTCCTCTCGGGGCCATATCCTTAGATGCGGAGAAGAGGCCGGTGGTGGACGCGGACAAGTGCAACGGCTGCGGGATATGTGAAATGTCCTGCCCAAGCGCTTCCCTTCGCTCGTACAACAACCAGTCCCAGAGCAAAGGCGTCGTAGTGGTGCCGCGAAAAGGCGGGGTATAGCCGATGAAGATTAAGCCGAGAATGCAATGGCTGCGCCAGTTTGCGATTTTATCCATTTTAGGCGGAGCTGTTTATGCCGCTTCCTCCAAAGAGGCCTGGGGAACTTTTTGCGATATTTGCCCCATAGGCCTGTTGGGGGTCTCAGTGGCGAGCAATGTGCTGCTGCCACAGGCAATGGTGCTGATTGGCCTTGAAATACTGGCTGTTGTCGTATTGGGGAAGTTTTTCTGTTCCTGGCTTTGTCCTACCGCGCTATTACCCCGAAATAATGGCCCGCATGTTTCCGCAGAGCAGCAGGCGACGGCAAAAACCTCTCTCGCATCCGGCATCGGCGTACTGGGCGCCGCCCTCCTTTCCACCCTAATCGTCGGCTTCCCGATTTTTTGCCTCGTCTGTCCCATAGGTTTGGTTTTTGTATTTATCTTTGCCGTATACAAACTGTTTTCCATTTACCAGCCTGGCTGGGAATTGATTGTCATCCCCTTGGTACTGGCGGCAGAATTGCTGTTCTTTAAATCTTGGTGCCGCTCTTATTGCGCAGTGGGAGCCTTTATGAACATCATAAGCCGTCTGTTCAGGTTTGGCCCGAGCCCCATGATCAATGACGAAACCTGTTTGGCGGCTAATGGCTGCCATGTGTGTAAGACAAATTGCCCTGAACACCTTGACCTGCCCCATGACAGTGCAACAGCAATGGACAATTGCACTCTTTGCCTTGAATGCTATGAAAAATGTCCTCAGAATGCTGTTGGAATAGGCCTGAGTAAGCCGGCATCAAACTTACGGGATATTTCAATAAACGATATTTCAAGGAGGTCGAGCAATGAATAGTCTCAACCTGACAAGACGGCAGTTTTTGAAAGTCGCTGCCGTCGCCGGATCAGCCGCATCCCTGTTTCCACTAGGTAATGGCGTCATCAAGGGGTTGACGAATGCCGCGCCTGCGACACCGACGGACATGAAAGTCATTCAGAGTGCGTGCCGTCAGTGCTACGGCCGATGCACAATCCAGGGCTATGTCAAGGACGGGCGAGTCATGAAAGTCGAGGGGAAGCCGGGGACTTATTCCGAGGGAACGGTGTGCAGCCGCGCCTTCAGCATCCCACAGATAATGCACAGCCCGCTGCGCATCAAGTATCCCATGAAAAGGGTGGGCGCCCGCGGCGAGGGCAAGTGGCAGCGGATCACCTGGGAAGAGGCCTGGAGCATTATCATCCCAAAAATGAAAGAGGTTCAGGAGAAATACGGCGGGCATACTATCGTCTTCCAAAATGGCACCGGCCGGGACCAATTGATTCTGATGGCTATGCAGAAATGCTTCTACGAAATGGGCAGCACTGGGGGCTTCGGTGTCGGCAATGTGTGCAAGATTGCCAACGACGACTTGCAGCGGCGCCTTATCGGCAATCCCTGCCAGTACACGGGGTGGGACGGTCCCAAGGCAAAAACTATTCTGATGATGGGGCGGGCCCTGTACTCGTGGGGTTATTACGATTGGCTGACTATCAAGCGGGCTCAGGAGCGAGGCGCCAAACTGATTGTTGTCGATCCGCGCCATACGGTAGCGGCCTCGAAAGCGGATTTGTGGCTGCCTGTCCGCCAGGGCAGCGATCTGGCCCTCATTCTGACAATCATCAATATGCTGATCACCGAGAACAAGTATGATAAGGCCTTTGTCGCCCAGTTCACCAACGCTCCCTTCCTGGTCAAGGAAGACGGCTTTTTGCTCCGCCAGAGCGATCTGACCCCTGGCGGCAGTGCCGACCAATACATTGTGTGGGATGAGGCGTCCAACAGCATCCAGCACTGGGACGCCAAGGCGGTGGCCTGGAGCTCACCCGGGGTAAAGCCAGCCTTACTGGGCACACATGCCGTTCCCGGCGGCAAGCAGTACCGGACTGCTTTTCAGGTTCTGGCCGACAGCGTCAAAATGTGGACTCCGGAAAAGGCCGCCGAAGTCACCTGGGTCCCGGCGGAAAAAATTCGCGAAGCCGCCAGGCTGTATATCGACAACAGCCCGGGAGCCTGCTTCATGCGCGGCCAAAAAATCGAATTCAGCAACCATAGCAGCAGCAAGACCCATGCTATCGCAATCATGATGGCCCTGGCGGGCAATCTGGACGCGGAGGGAGGGAACCTGGTCCGTCCCGACACGCCCCATTGGGTAAGCGCCTTTTTTCAATCCCTGCGGCCCCATGGCAAGATCCGCAAGGAAACGGTCGCTAATATCCATAAGTACAGCCTGTGCCCGGGCCAGGCCAAAATCTCCGGTGAGATCGGCGGCTTTGCCGCCGCCACCACCCGCACCATTATCACCGAGAAACCTTTCCTGCCGAGAGTGTACTGGAACCAGACCAGTGAGCCCATGGCCGGCTCTTTGGACAGCCGGCAAGTGTGCGAAGCCCTCAAAAAATTTGAATTAAGCGTGAATGTGGATCTGTTTATGACCCCTACCGGCGAACTGGCGGACATTATTCTGCCTGCCGCTCATCCCAACGAAGTAGACCGTGTCGAATACGCCCAGTCAGGGCACTGTTGGCCGGCCTCCTACACCTGCTCTATCCGTCAACCCTTTGTTCCTCCGCCTGGCGAGTGCCGTGACGATGTGGATATCATTTTTGACCTTGCCAAGCGCATGAACGTCGATATGGGCTGGAAGGACAAATATCAATGGTTTGAGTTTGCCTTGTCCCCCTCGAAAATAACTTTTGAAGAATTACGGAAAAAAGGTCATCTCACCAGGCCGGCGACTTACCGGCGCTATCAGAGCGGAAAGCTCCGCAGGGACAACAAGCCGGGCTTTCAGACATCTTCGGGCAAAGTCCACGTATATTCCGAGGACCTGAAAAAATACGGCTGGGGGCCGCTGCCCGCCTATATCGAAGAGCCCCTCTCGCCGCTGAGCAATCCGGAGATGTTGAAGGATTATCCGTATATCTTCTTTACCGGCGGCCGCTCCCATGTCTACTTTCACAGCGAATACCGCATGTCCCCTTTCATGCGTGAGGTTCATCCCTTCCCGACTGTCGAAATCAATCCGGAAACAGCAAAAAAACATGGCATTAAGGACGGCGACTGGGTCTATATCGAAACTCAGCATGGAAGATGCAAGCAAAAAGCGCGCCTTACCACAGCGATCGCCCCTCACAGCATTCACTGCGACCATGACTGGTGGTTCCCGGAGAAACCCGTAACCGATGACTTGCACGGCATTTTTGAGTGCAACCCGAACGCGATTGTCGATAACGAACGCGTGCACGACCCGGCAGTGGGGACGTCCAACTACGGCGGTCTGTGCAAAATTTACAAGGCTGAGGACGGAGCGCCCAAAGGCATTTACACAACACCCAAGCAACTGGAGGCATTCATGCCCAAAGCGCCGGGGAGGGAGTAATCATGGCCAGAAAAATTATCATCGTCGATCTGGACCGGTGTGTCGGCTGTCATTCCTGCGCCGTTGCCTGCAAACAGGAAAACGGCGTCAGTCTGGGCGTGTTTTACAACAAAGTCCTGACTGTGGGTCCTTCCGGCCAATACCCCAACCTTGAGCTATACTATCTGCCGGTCACCTGCCAGCATTGCGACAAACCGGAATGCGTCAGTGTATGCCCGACGGGCGCCTCATTCAAGCGACAGGACGGCATTGTTTTGGTTGACCACAACAAATGCATCGGCTGCCAATACTGCATCATGGCTTGCCCTTACGGGGTCCGTACGTACGACAAAGCCAAAGGCGTTATAGAAAAGTGCACGCTGTGCGCCCATCGTGTAGACGTAAACGAAACTCCCGCCTGCGTATCAATCTGCCCTGGCAAGGCGCGGATATTCGGAGACCTTGACGATCCCAACTCAGAAGTGTCCAAAGCTGTGAAGGAGGCGGGATCTTCTCTGCATCGCTTCGCCGATGTGGGCAACGGACCTGGTGTCGGCTACATTCTGAAAAGCCGGAAATGGAGGAGTTAGTATGGAAATACAATGGACGCTTCTCATTTTTAGTCTGTTTGTCGGTCTAGGCATGGGTTCCTTCGCAATCGTGTCCATCAGCGAGCTGCGGGGAAATATGCCTGGGATCCGTCTGCCCGGGGCGATTACCAGCCTGGCGGCTCTCGGCGTTGGCAGCATCGCAAGCTATTTTCACCTGGGGCATCCGGAAAAGATCTTCCATGTCCTTGGCAACATTCGCTCCGGTATAGCCCAGGAACTTGTCGTGACCTCCATCGCCGGCGCGGTTATTTTCCTCTATACCGTTCTTCTATGGAAAGATACCGCTCCCGATGTCCGCAGAAAGCTGGCGTGGGCCGGCCTGATCCTTTCACCAGTCGTTCCATTTGCCACGGGGCGGATATATGTACTGGCCGCTCGACCGGCCTGGGACACCTGGCTGCTGCCCCTGATGTATATGGTCTCGGCAGCCGTCCTGGGGGCGTTTACCATGTATCTGTGGATGATACTGCGCGAACCTGACCACAAGATGCTGGCCACCGTGAATAAGGCGGCGCTGTGGGGGCAACTGTCTTTGATCATAATAATCGCAGCGTATCTTATTTACCTGGCTGTTGCACCCCATCCCCACGCTAGCCGTTCGGTGACACGGCTACTGACCGGCGACCTTGCGGTGCTATTCTGGGGCGCCGTGGTCCTTGTCGGACTACTTGTGCCACTGTTTTTGACCTGGCGAAACATGCAAGGGCATACGGCTCTGTTAAATATCGGTGCTCCGGCTACCCTTACGTCAGAAGGCGGCGGGACGGTTGCCGCAGCCGAAAACCGAACTCTTCTGGCGGGGGCGGGCCTGCTATGCGTGTTCGTCGGATCGGCAGCAATTCGGATTATTGTCTATCTTATCGGTAGCAGCGTACAGTCCTACATCTATTAAAACTGCGCGTCTGGCTTGTCCGACGCAGACAGGCTACATCCAGGAAGGTGTGTGTTGATGAACGAACTTAATACCCTTGAGTTGGAACAAGTCTTCTCTTTCCGGGGAGCCATATATCAGCTGCTTGCCCGGTTTTACCGCCAGGAAGTGGACCGGGAGCTTCTTGACCAATTGCACCTGCTGCAGTTTGATGCTGATGCGACAATGCCGGAAGTAATGGACGGTAATCAACTGTTGAAGGTCTATTTGAATAGGGCGGGAGAAAATGCATTGACCGAACTTGCGGTAGATTACGCAAAGATTTTCCTCGGAGCAGGCCCAACTTTGGGGGACGGAGCATACCCCTATGAATCGGTATATACCAGCCCTGACCGTCTATTGATGCAAGAAGCGCGGGATCAGGCGGTCGCAATCTACGCTAGTGAGGGAATTGAGCCCGAAGGCGACTTCAACGAACCAGAGGATCACATTTCTATTGAATTATCATTCATGGCTTTTCTATGCCAGAAGACTGTTGAGGCAATACGCCGCAACGATGAAGCTGCTGTCAACAGCTATCTGAAAAAACAGCTTCAATACCTTCAGGATCATCTGATCCCCTGGGTGCCGATGTTTTGTGCCGATATCGTGCGCCTTGCAACAACTGATTTTTATAAAGCCATTTCCAAAATTACGTATGGTTTTCTTATCATGGATAGAGATGTATTAGGGCAAACATAGTACCCTCAATCCCTAAAATGCCATCAAATCGATATGTCAATGCCGATTTGATTTTGCATGAAAGTGGCGTTTGAAATTTGCATGTTTGTGGCGACGGGTTACTGTTGTTTCTGTTCGAACAGCGTGTT